>NZ_JBSQPW010000022.1:0-45474 GCF_055118575.1 Trichococcus sp.
ATCCATATATACAATATAAAAACAAGTGAAAAGCGCTAGAAACATTATAAAATTAACGTTTCTAGCACTTTTTGATTGATTAAACTGTAAAAGTCGGGAGTCTCCATTTTTTTTGATTAAAATCTGATTAGGTGTGGTAATTGTCAAATCAAATGTTAGAATGAAAAGTAAGTCAAATGCTTGGGAGGATGAATAGATGAATTATGATTTTGAAACACCCGTCAACCGGAGCAACACCGGGTCCGAAAAATGGGCAGCCATGTACAGAAGCAATCCAAGTGTGGGAAAGGATGTTTTTCCTTTCTCCGTAGCGGATTTGGACATAAAGACAGCACCGCAGATCGTTAAAGGACTGCAGGAATATATCGAAACAGCCGTGATGGGCTATGATCTCCCTACGGAAGACTATTATCAGGCAGTCATCGGATGGATGGAAAAGCGCCATGCTTGGCATATCGAAAAGGAATGGATCATCTGTACACCGGGCATCATTGCGGCTTTCTATTCCGCTATCCGGGCCTACACCGAGCCGGGCGATGGGGTTCTCTACATGGGACCAGTCTATTATCCGTTCATGAAATCGATCAAGAACACAAAACGGACGCTGATCAACAATTCATTGGTCCGCAACGGAGATCGCTACGAAATCGATTTTGATGGCTTGGCCGAGAAAGCCAAGGATCCGAAAACGAAGCTTATGCTCTTCAGCAACCCGCATAATCCGGTCGGCCGTGTCTGGACAAAATCAGAAATGGAGCGGGTCATCACCATTTGTGCGGCCAATGATGTTTTGATTTTGGCGGATGAAATTCACCATGATCTGATCATGCCTGGCCATGTCTTCACGCCGATGGCAACCGTATCCGATACGGCAGCGGACATCTGCATCACGGCAACCGCCGCCAGCAAATCCTTCAATATTGCGGGCCTGCGCAATTCCAATGTCATCATTTCGAATCCGAAGCTACAAACGGCTTTCCGGATGGATATGGAAATGACCGGCATCGGCGGTGGGACCAACGTCATCGGCTTGAAGGCGACAGAGATCGCCTACACGTCCGCCGCGGATTGGCTGGAAGAATTCAAAGCCTTGATTTGGCATAACCATGAGACGCTGAAAGATTTTCTGGCGAAGGAACTGCCGGAAGTGACTGTCTTCGATCTGGAAGGGACGTATCTGCAATGGATGGATTTCAGTGTATTCGGTCTGTCGCACAAGCAGTTGGAAGAAATCATGGAGCAGGAGGCGCAAGTGTTCCTGGATGAAGGCTACATCTTCGGGGACGAGGGCCGTGGCTATGAAAGGATCAGCCTGGGCGCCCCTACGAAAACGCTGATGGAAGCGATGGAGCGCCTAGTCGCAGTCATGAAAAAATACCGGAAACAAGGATAGAAGATTGGGGCTGTCTCATTTTTTCGAGGCGGCCCTTGTTTTTCTTCCGGTGAAAGGAGGCTTCGCCGGAGTTCAGCCTACATTTTTACATCTGTTCTCCGATGAAGGAGGTTTTGTCGAAGTTGAAGATAGGAGATACCGGTGTCCTCCAATGAAAGGTTCACTCACCGGAGTTGAGGGTCTCTCTCTCTCTTTCTCTTCCTGCTGGCATGTTTTAGTCAGGCCGAATATCTAAATATCTAAATATCTAAAGAATTTCATAAAAATTGAAATTGTGTAAGCATCCTTCATCTTTTCTTCACAATCAGATGCTATACTGTAGAGTAACAAAAAGAAAGGTTGATGAAACATGTTGTATCCATTCTTCGATAGCACCTATATATTGATCATCCTCGGTATCGTGGTTTCCATGATCGCTTCGGGATTCGTCAAACGTACCTTCCATACCTATAACCAAGTGAAAAGCCAAAACGGTTACACCGCTACGGATGCAGCGCGCTTCATCCTGGAGCAATCGGGCATCCATGATGTGCAGATTGAACGCGTCCGCGGGGATCTGACCGATCACTACGATTCGCGCGCTAAAGTGTTGCGTCTTTCCGACACGACAGCCAACTCGACCTCGGTTGCGGCTATCGGCGTTGCAGCCCATGAAGTCGGTCACGCAATCCAGGACCAAAAAAATTACATTCCGTTGCGCTTGCGTGCAGGTTTGGTTCCGGCTGCCAATTTTGGTCAGGCGCTTTCCATGCCGATGATCATGATTGGCGTGTTCGCAGGCATGAACCAGACGTTCCTTAATTTGGGGATCCTTTTCTTCTCGTTCAGTTTCCTCTTCCAAGTGGTCACACTGCCTGTCGAATTCAATGCATCCGGACGCGCGCTCAAGATCCTGTCGAATGGCGGCATCCTGAATGCGCAAGAAGTGCCGAAAGCCCGCAAAGTTCTTGTCGCAGCAGCCATGACGTATGTCGCGGCAGCCTTCATGAGCTTCCTGCAACTGCTCCGTCTGTTGTTGCTTTTCGGCGGTGGAAACAATGACGATTAATTGATGGAAACGGCGTTGGCTCGTTTTCTATCCGAAAAAACTGCTCGAGTCCATTCAAACGGCCCGAGCAGTTTTTTTGACGTGCAGCAGCTACTGAAAAGCGGTCGTTAAACTTGTTATCTCGGAGTGGCTATACTATAATAATGTTAGTATTTTGGAAGTCTATATCAGCAAAGATTCCCTAATCAAACTCTGAAAGTAGGAGCAAATAATGAATCCTGATAAACAATCTCAAGATAAGCGCGTCATAGCCACAAAGAAAAACCTTCTGCATGCGTTGATAACATTGTTGGAAGAAAAATCCATAGAAGAAGTGACGGTAAGGGAGCTCACCCAGCGAGCAAAAGTAAATCGGGGTACTTTTTACCTGCATTATATAGATAAACATGATTTGTTGGAGAAAAATATTGATGCACTGATTTTGGAACTTCAGGACAGAGGGAAAGCCATTACGAAAACGGCTTTGTCCGGTGTATCGGAAACGGAATTCAGGCAAAAGACAGTTGAAGCATTCACGGATATCTTCAATTACATCAAAGAAAATGAACGCTTCTTCCGTGTGCTTTTCAACGGGAGAAGCAGCTATTCTTTTCCGCTCAAATTCAATACCTACTTGAGGGGACGGCTGGAGCAACAGATCCGGTCGAACAAAACCGTCATACCTTATGAACATTGGATAACAGCCGTTTCGTTCGCATATCAAGGAATGATCTACTCATGGGTGACGAGCGGTATGAAAGATTCGCCGGAACGGATGGGAGAATATGGGTATTATTTCATTTCCCAAAGCATGGTGGAAATAACCAGGGGAACATAATCGTTCTGCAAAAACAGTATTTTTGCGGTTGAGCGACAGGAGGAAACGTCATGGCGAGAGGCAACCTTGATTTGAATGTGGTCCAGGAGATACTGAATAAGACAAAAGAAGAAGTGGAAAATATGCATCCCGTCAATATCCTCTTGGCGGGGAAGACGGGTGTCGGGAAGAGTACGCTCATCAACAATGTCTTCCGGGAAAGGATGGCTGAGACCGGCATCGGCAAACCCGTAACGAAACATTTGCGCAGGATCGCGAAGGAAGGCATGCCGATCGTGTTGTACGATACGCGTGGGCTGGAATTGAGCCATCCAATCCAGACCGAAGTAAAGCAGGAAATTATCGAGGCCATCAAGCAAAGCCAAAAGGAAGGATCCGATAAGGCAATCCATTTGGTCTACTATTGCATCAATGCGCATTCCTCGCGCATTGAGGAATCGGAGATCGCCTTTATGGAAGAACTTGCCGCGTTGTTGCCGGTGTTGGTCGTCCTGACGCAATCGATTGGAAAACCAGCGAACGAGCTGAAGAAATACATCGAAAATCTGAACTTGCCGATTGCTGGGGTGTTGAACGTTATGGCGGAACCGTACGCCATAACGGATGAACTGGTGATTCCGCAGAACGGATTGAAGGAACTGATCGAGCGTACGTTTGCAGTGCTTCCGGAGGAGACGAAAGAGGCTTTTAACAATGCCCAACAGGTGGATATCGCGCGGAAAGCGAAAGCATCCCGAAGTTGGGCTACTAAATACATTGCGACCACATTCGGTGTCGGTTTCACACCGATCCCTTTTTCCGATGCGACTGTCCTAGTTCCGATGCAGATCGGCATGCTGGCCCACATCACCGCGATCTTCGGCATTTCGATGGATAAAGCCGCCATCACAAGTGTGATCGGAGCTGTAGGCGGAACAGGGGGCGCCACTTATCTGGGCCGTTATATCGTTTCCAACTTGCTGAAGCTGATCCCCGGTGCGGGGACTATCGTCGGAGGGGTCATCAGCGGCGCGACGGCTGCCGTCCTGACAACCGCATTGGCAATGAGCTACATCGAAGTGCTTACAGTCGTGGCCAAAGGAGAAAAAGACGGCAAATACCCTGATTTGAGCAACATCGAGATGCTGATGCGCGAAAAAATGCAGGAACGGCTGAAAATGGGAAGCAAGGATCAGGACATCAAAGAGGTATTGGACAGTCTGAAGACAAGCAACCCATTGAAAAAATGGCTGAAAAAATAGAAAAAACAAAACCGCGGACATGAAAAATGGTCTGCGGTTTCGTTTTGGGACCGTAACCCCGGTTAACACAGGCTCCCCCGGAGAATACCAGTAGAAAAAGGCCGGAACTCCGGTCAGAACACTCTCACCGGAGAACACCGGTAGAAGGCAGTCTCTCTTGCGGCCAGGATACTACTCGCCGGAGAAGGCGGAATTCCGGAATCCCGTAATCCAGTTGGTCTATGCAAAAAAAAACGTACAGTCGGCTGACTGCACGTGATTTCAAAATTCCTGATTTTAGATGCCGGATACATTCAAGGGCTGTTTCAACGGCCCTCTTTTCAGTGCGAAAAGGTAACAGATGCCGTAGATGATGGTAAGTCCCATCATCGTAAACATGCCGATTGCGTAAGAGCCGGTCACGTCGTAAACGGCTCCCCAAAGCGGACCGGAGATGGACATCCCGATGGAAGGCGCCATACCGAGGATAGACCAGATACGCGGGTAATCCCCGATACCGAAGACTTCGCTCACAACCAAGGGAGTCAACACAGCTGGTCCGCCGAGTCCGAACGCGAGGATGAACATGACGATCGTTAAAGCCAGGAATGAACGAGTGGTCGCAAGGAAGAACAAGGCAATCACCATGCACGCAACGACAACTGTGATGGTGATTGTCGAATCGATTTTGTCATTGATAGCCCCGACCGAAATGTTGGCGATGATCATGCCGGCCATGACGAGCGAGAACAGCGTACCAACCTGTCCGGATGTGAAGGACATCCCACTGAAGTGCGCCGGCAAGTGCTGCATCATCCCGCCTCCGAATGCGGAAAGAAAGATTCCAGCGAACAGAATGTAGAACGGTTTCATCTTTTTGGCATCTTCATAAGGGATGGACAAATCATGAAAAGGTTCATTGCTCTCGGTTTGAACGGATGGTTCAGCCCCATAAGCGGTTAGGCCGATAGTGCCGGGATTTTCAACCAGCAAAAAGAGGCCGTTCGGAACAGTCAAAAGCGCAAAAAGACCCGCAATCAAAAAATAGCCCATGCGCCAACCAAAATTATCCAGAAATGCCGGCATGATCATTGCAACGATGGCTCCCGCAAGTCCTCCGGAGGCATTCAATAAGCCCATCATCAAACCTTTTTTGGCAGAGAACCAATTGTTGATCAATAAAATCGCCAAAAACATAGTGATCGGCATCATGAACAAACCTAGGAAAATACCGCCCAAATAAAATTGCCATAAATGGGTGGCGAATGCCAACCAGACAAATCCTAATGAAACCCAGAGTCCTCCGATCAGCAAGCGTTTGGCACCAAATTTTGGCAGAAACTGCCCGATCAAGGGAAGTACGAAAACGCCGGTCAAAGTCGACAGACTGATGTAAAGTGAAAAGGCACTGCGGGTAAAGCCCAGTTCCGTAGTGATTAGCTCAACGAAGAAACCGACCGCGTTACCGGCAATGTACATGGCCATGATCAAAAAGGCCGCAGAAAAAAAGGATAGATAGTGGCGTAAAGTCATATGATAGTTCCTTTCTACATCGTAATAAGTGGATGTGATCCACATCAGACTTTCCGTATAACAAAAAGGCATCCCACAATATGGAATGTCGTTTCATGAAACCGAATACATGCATCTGCATCTAAAATTTTATATTAATAATCAACAAAAAGCAATAGAGTGTCAAAAAAAATGTCACACCCGTGAGGATGTGACGATAGAAAGAGGCTGATTAATTTTTCCGAAAATTAATTCATATTCAAAATTTCAATCATCAAAATGCAGTTGTAGTTGCGGCACTTGGAAGAAATGCTGGAGTGCCAACGCGATTCCGCCTAGGAGAGCTCCATTTTCCCCAAGTGTGGACAAGCTCACTGGAACTATTTGCTCTGATTGCCGGTTCAATTCCGTTTGGATTGCTGTCACACATTCAGGTAAAGCACGGAAAAGCTCGCCATTCAGATAAACTTTTTCCGGATCGAACAGGCTGATGACGTTGCTGATTGCGATGCTCATATGCAGGGCAAGATGGTTCAGTACTTTTTGGGCTTCTTCATCACCGCTTTTGTACAATGCAATCAGATCGGCCAGTTGAAGTGAAGAATCCTTCCTCAGGTCCCTGATTTCTGCAACCAAAGCAGCCGTTGAACAATATTGGTTCAGGCAGCCCTGTTTGCCGCAATCACAATCTTTCCCGAACGGAAAGAGGATCGTGTGGCCCAGATTGCCCGCCAGGCTGTGTTTGCTTCGGAACAATCGGTTCTGCAACAGGATTCCAGAACCGATGTCTTCATCCAGATTGATACTGATGATATTCCCTGGAGAGTGGGCAAACACCGCTTCGGCTATCACAGCCAGGCTATTTTGGTTCTCCAGATAGATCGGGCAGTCAATGGCGTCGCTCTCCAGATGTTTGGCAGTCAGATGCTCCAACATTTTGTTAGTCGATGTTACTATCTCATCCTCATGCATAAAACCGTTGATGGACACAACGATGCCCACGAAGCGGAACGGCGTCTTAGCGAGGCTCTTCCTGTGGTAAACAACCACTTCCTCGATGCTGTCGATGATATTGCTTGCTTCCACTTTCCTCACCAAATCATACTGGGCGACAATTTTGCCTTGCAGATTGCAGACGAGCGAAGAAATCTTTGTTTGTGTAATGGTCAAACTCATCGCGTATCCGCCATTCGCATTCACCTTCAATAATACCGGTTTTCTGCCGCCAACGACGGAACTTTGACCTGTACCTAGTTCGACGACAAGTTTTTCCTTAAGAAGTTTTTTGACAATTTCGGATACGGTTGCCTTGTTGAGTCCGGAGTCATGAGAGATGGCCGCTCTTGAAGTATTGGGATGATTGATGATTGCTGTCAAAACGATGGTTTCGTTTTGTTCTCTGATTGTGTTGCGGTTGACGATCATGGTGTGTCACACCCTTTACAAATTTTTTTGAGTTTTGGGCGCAAAAAGGTGATGGATCTGAAAAATACACAAAGAAAGATCACCTTGAAGAAGAGTCGAACGTATTCCGGAAAGCCTCGAGAAGGTGAAAATCCTTGTATAAGCGTCAGAAGTCAGGAGATGAAGGCGGTTACATAATTGTTGAATAAAAAAGTGGGCCCGTTGAAGAGCGATGGGGGAAACAGTCATTGCGGGTATTTGTATTTGCTTACATTTTACCACTTTCTGTTGGTAAATGCGAGGTTTGTCTGACTGCCAAACCCGATTAATGCTTATTTTTCTCCATACAGACAAGAAGATGAAGCGTCTTCTTGTCTGTGGTCTCTGAGTCATTGTCATTTTTGGGTATAATCGGTAAAATGAAAGGAATAGTTGGAGGGGGTTTTTATACAATGCTGGGTTTGAACGGGATCGAATGGATGATGCTGATCGTTGCGGCGATCATTATAGGTTTTTCCAAGACTGGTATACAGGGTGCGACAATACCGGCAGTGGCGCTCGTTGCGGTCCTGTTCGGCGGGAAGGCATCAGCCGGAATCATGTTGCCCATGCTGATGCTTGGGGATCTGATTGCCATCTTTCAGTACGGCAAAAAGGGTAAATTCAGTGACGTCCTGAAATTGTTACCAGCAGTGGTAATCGGCATCGCCGTCGGGGCCGTCACGGGCAATTATCTTGATGACAAGCAATTCAAAGCCTTACTGGGTATCGTCGTTTTGATTTGTTTGGGGTTGTTGGTCTACAGAGAAGTGGCCAAAAGAGTTTTGCCGCTTCCCAAAAATCGGTTTTTCCATTGGATGGTGGGGGCTGTCAGTGGCTTTTCTTCGATGGTAGGGAATGCCGCAGGGCCTATTTTTAATGTGTATTTACTTTCGCAAGATCTCACGAAGAACAAAATGATCGGAACGACAGCCTGGTTCTTTCTGCTGATGAACGTCGTGAAATTACCTTTTCACATCTTTATGTGGGGGACCGTCACTTGGGGGACGCTAAGCTACATGGTGCTGATGATTCCGTTCATCGCATTCGGCAGTTGGATGGGAATCAGATTTGTCAGGAAAATCAATGAGACATGGTACAAACGTATTATCATGATCATGACGGCGATTGCGGCAACCCGTCTGTTCATATGAAAAAAAGATGCCTCATGAACGGATTTTGGTTCCGTCATGAGGCATCTCTCTCGTAATCCTAAAAAACTGAAGGCATTTTTCTGTTAATTGGCTTGATCGATCTCGACTTCATCAGCTGGATCTACTGGCCCACGCAACGCCCGCTGGTTATCCCGATGAAGGTGGAAGGCTTCCAGAATGGGGACCAGTATCGAAGCGACAAGTCCGCCGGAAAAGCCGTTGTTGTAGAGGTTTACTCCTCCGTGGAGATAACCGATATTCATGACCAACGTCAGATGCATGGCGCCGGCAATGATGCCCGCTATGTTCCCGTAGCGGCCGGCCAGCGGCGCCAAGGTTGTTCCGAATAGTGCCGAAATCAGGACGATGGTTGATTGGTTGTCCTGATAGTTGAGTCTTCCCATCAGAGTGACTCCGATCAGAATCGGCAGGACATTCTTGACGTTTTTCCCGAAGGCTCCGAAACCAACGACTGTGAAGATTCCGCCCAAAACCGGACCGTTTATTTCTCCACCCATCAACAGAATGTAAGTTGTTGAAAGGAAACCAAGCAAGGACATATTGATGAGCGTCGCACCCAAACCGCCAAGCTCCAGGTAATCAGTGGAAAGTTGGCCCGAATGGCGCATGATCCGCTTCAATCCATGGAAGCTCCATCTGTTGAACCAGAAACCGATCAGGAACATACTGCTGAACAGTGAGTAGAGTAGCGCTGAAAAGGGGCCGTTGTAGCCGCTGGAAAGAATATTCACTGTTTCAATCTCGAAGCCGAAGTTGCGCATCAGGGAGATGAAGACCGTTCCGATGATGCCACAGGTGAATCCGACGTTATAGAGGCTGAATCCTCTTGTGAAGGTGACGAAATGATGCGCCAGTGGGGGAATCAGGAAGCCGGAAACAAAACCGGCGCCCAGCCCCAAAAACACACCGTAGGGTTGACCGATTCCGAGATTGAAGGAGAGTTCGCTGACCAACGGTGCCAAGGCGGTCCCGAAAAGAGCAGCCAGCAACGATTTATGCATCGGTACTTTTGTGACTTTTGCATAAGTGAAGGCACCGATGCTGATCGGCATGGAATTAAATAAATTCTTACCAAAAAAGGCGAAGCCCGCAATCGTCAAAATACCAGCAATAATCGGGCCGTTTATCTTGGCATCCGCCATTTTGACTATCCAGATGGCCTGCAGCGTCATCAGCGAAACGTTGAACAAAGCCGATCCGACATTCGTCAAAGCCATATAGTCCGTCAGCAGGTTAGCCGGAGAGGCCAGGATGGTGAGGTTGCCTTCATAAATCTCCCGTGGACTGTTGAAGAGGAAGGCCACACCTCCCATCAATAAGGCAAAACCGGCCAATAAACCGTATTTTAATCGCTCGGAGAGTTCCTCTGCGCCACTCATAGTAGGCTGTCTTTTCTGTATCATAAGTTTCCCCCAATCTTATAGTGTCAAAACTGTTTAATGAAAATGAAGTATGGAAATTGCTGTTTGTCTCTACGATGAAAAACCAAGTTTACAAACTTATGTAAACGGTAACTTACATTTAATTATACAGGGACGGAGCGGCTCTCACAATATTTATTTTCAATTTTACTAAAATCAGCAAACATTGCAACAGAAAATACACCAATGGAACAATCCGCACTGAACATTTGGTCCAGAAGTACGCATCCGACCCAAAAAAATCTGTACTTTTGTACCGATTGAACTCTGATTGGTTTACATCATATTTAATATTGCTACAATGATAGATAGAAGATTCAGTCATTTAGGGGGAAATAGTATGCTTACAATCGGATACATCGGAAACGGAAAAAGCACAAACCGATATCATTTGCCGTTTTCTTTATCAAGAAGCAACATCAAAGTCAAAACAATCTATAGCCGGAATCCGGAGAAGAGCGATTGGGAAAAAATCGAAGGCATCCAGTACACGGGGAATATTGCAGATATTTTGGAGGATGAGGACATCCAGTTGGTGGTCGTCTGCACGCATACGAATTCCCACTACGAGTTCGCCAAACAAGCTTTGGATCACGGCAAAAATGTGCTGGTCGAAAAACCGTTCATGCCAACTTCCGAAGAAGCGGCCGCCATTTTTGCATACGCGAAAGAAAAGGGCTTGCTGGTCCAGTGCTACCAGAACAGACGGTACGATTCGGACTTCCTGACGACGCAGAAAGTCATCGAAAGCGGGAAATTAGGCGATCTGTTGGAAGTCGAGATAGCAATCGATTATTATCGTCCGGAAATTCCTTTAGCGATCGACAGCTTCACAAAGGATACAAGCTACCTGTACGGAATCGGCAGCCATACTATCGATCAGGTCCTTTCCTATTTCGGCAAGCCTGACAAAATCCATTATGATGTGCGGCAATTGCTAGGGCCGGGCCGGATGAACGATTACTTCGATTTGGATTTCCACTATCAGAATCTGAAGGTTTCCATCAAATCCAGCTTCTTCAGGTTGAAGGAGCGTCCGAGCTTTGTCGCTTACGGCAAAAAGGGCATGTTTGTGAAACAGACCCGAGACCGTCAAGAAGAGCATCTGAAACTATTCCACATGCCGAACAATTCCGATTTCGGTGTCGACCTGCCGGAACATTACGGGGTTCTGACGTACATGGATGATGAAGGTGTCTACCATGAAGAAAAAGTTGTCTCCGAGAAAGGCGATTACGCCAGAGTCTATGATGATCTGTACAACGCAATCGTGAACGGTGCGGAAAAAGTCACCAAGGACGAGGAGACCCTGCTGCAGATGGAAATCATCGAAACAGGGATTGAGGGTATGGTCTAAGGAGTATGATAATGAAAGAACCCAGTGTCTGCCTCATAGGGAGGCGGACACTGGGTTCTTTGTTTTTTTTCGTTTGTCCGGTAATCGTTTTTCGAAGGTTTTGAAGCCAGCGGGGGCCCTAGCTCCGGTGAACGGTGCCTTCGCCGTAGATCGGTCAACATTCCGCTGGCGTCCTCCGATGAGGGAAGCCTCCCCGGAGTTGCGGCTGAAAGTTACCGAAGAACTTCGGTCAGTGTGCGCCTCACCGGAGCTGCACACGCGCATTGATTGCTATTTTTCGTAAAAATTATCATCTGCAAAAATAGAAAAAACCTTAAAATGGGCACTCATAACCATTTTAAGGATTTTTTTGTTGTTTATTTAATTTGCGCGGACATCTTTCATCGCATCCAAAATCGCCACATCTTCCGGCGAAATGGTGAAGTCCAGCTGTGCATTTTCGATGATGCGCGCTTCATGCGTTGATTTCGGCAATGGCAAAGTATCCTTCTCCAGGCAGTAACGAATGGATAATTGCGCTGCGGTCACGCCGTATTTGTCAGCCATTTGCTTGATTTCCGGACTATCCAGAATAGCACCTGTAGCTAAAGGCGAATAGGCTTCGACAACGATTTTGTGCGTCTTGCAGAAAGTCAGCAAGTCCTTCTGGTCACGGCCAATGTAGAATGGGATCTGGTTCGCCATCGGCACGATGTCGCAGTTGTCCAGGATCGCTTGCAGGTCTTTGATGGAGAAATTTGAAACACCGATTGCGCGGATGCGTCCTTCGTCATAGAGCTTTTCCATGGCTTTCCAAACTTGGATGTTGCCTTCGGTGCAGTCTTTGCCGATCTCATTCCATGGCCATGGCGCATGGATCAGATAAAGGTCCAAATACTCCAAACCGAGATTACGCATGGTTTCTTCGAAATGCTGCAGCGCGCCGTCGAAATCCTTGATTTGCGCAGGCAACTTGCTGGTCACGAACACTTCTTCGCGGGCAATGCCGAAGTCGCGGATCGCTTTTCCGACATTTTCCTCGTTGTGATAGGCATGCGCTGTATCGATATGCGTATAACCGTTCTTTAAAGCCATCGTCACTGCTTCATAGGCTTCCTCGTTGGGGATTTGCCAAGTCCCGAAACCGATTGCAGGAATGGTCACACCATTGTAAAAAGTGAATACGTCTTTCTTTGTCATTGAATTACCTCCTGATATGATAACGTTTACTATTATCCAGTTTAGAACAGTTGGGGGAGGATGTAAAAGGATATACCTTGAAAAGTAAAAATAGCTTAGAAAGGAATCGGGGCAAAGGGAAAATGGTTCAGATGTTCGCCTACAATCAAGCGGATGGTTTCCGCTTCGTCAGGTAAGGCTACAACCAATGTCAGGGTTAATTTGAGAACGCTTGAAAAAAATAGTATATTTTGAGCTAAGGTGGATGCTATAATTTCGCCAAGGGGGAATTGCAATGGACTTCGATAGGAATCAGTATTTACGCGAACTGGAGACGATTGTCAATATTGACAGTGGCAGCAGAAATCCTGCGGGCACACGAAAAGTGGCGGCGTTTTTGGAAGAGAAATATAGGCAGCAAGGTTTTCTGACCGAGCTGGTTTCGGTAGGTCCGGAGGTGGGACCTGTTTTGGTGGCGACAAACGCACCGGACGAACCGATCGATCTGCTCTTCATCGGCCATACTGATACTGTGTTCCTGGATGGAGAAGCGGGCAGACGGCCTTTCACGATTGAAGGAGAACGGATTTACGGGCCTGGTGTCTATGACATGAAAGGCTGCAGCCTGCTGACGGCCTATCTGATGGAAAACTTGTCCGCCGAACTGGAGCGAAGCCTCAATATCTGTGTGATCCACAATCCGGATGAGGAGATCAGTTCCTTTTATTCCCGGGAAGTGATCATCGAGAAGGCGAAAGTGGCTAAGTTCGCCTTCGTCATGGAGCCGAGCGAAGCGGACGGTTCGATGATCAAAGAACGGAAAGGCATCGAAAAACTGAAGATCCATTTCAAGGGCAGACCCTCCCACGCCGGGGATGCTCCCCAGGAAGGGCGCAGCGCCATCAACGAACTGGCTCATTGGATCGTACGTATGAACACTTTGATCGATTACGATGCCGGCGTTTCGGTCAATGCGGGCACCATACAGGGTGGCAGCGTGCCGAATGTCGTCCCCGAGCATGCCCAAATGGAGTTGGACTACCGTTACTCAAATCCTGCTGATGTCACAACTTTCTTTGATATGCTGGAGGAACTGCAGGCTCATGCCGAAGTAATGGAAATCAAAACTGAAATCGAAGTGATCGGCAAGCGGCCGCCAATGGTCGACGTACCGGGAGCCAAAGCATTGCGTAGCGTCTTCGAAGATGTCGGCAAGCAAACTGACACGTTCGTTTCGTTCAAGAAATCGGGAGGCGTATCCGACGCCAACTTCACGACCAGTGTCGGGGTTCCGACGGTCTGCAGCGTCGGTCTGGTCGGCAGCGGTTTTCATACGGATCATGAGTATGTGGAGCTGGATTCCATTGTGCAGCGTCTGGAGTTTTTGACCGCTGTTGTAGAAGAAATGAGCCGGCGGAAGATGTTCTGCGAAAGTGAAAACCGGCTTTCGATAATGTGATTCCCAACAATTCTGGATTGAAAAAAATATAAATGAAACAGCAACGCGAGGCCTATTTTTTGATCCTCTGCGTTGCTGTTTTTTTTGATGGAAGTCATACTGCTCCGTGACGGAAATACTTGCCGAAGCACACCGGAAGAACAGCACTTTTCCTGCTCCGGATGCGATAATAGAGGTATAGGACTTCAGCCGCAGGTTCAGGATTGAGGCCTGTTGGGGGAGCAAATCAGTGATGGGAAAAATCCCGGGGATGAAGCAGAAGGGGTGTTAACATGGTGAAGATTGGTGAGAAGACAGTTGTGTCCGTAACGTGCCAAGATGTTATTCTGCAATTAGCTGAGCAATATTGTTCTGAAGGGGAGTACCTTCATTTCGGAATGAAAGAGAATCCGAAAAAATACGTATTGGTGACCAACGAAAAAATATACCTGATCAAATCCAAAGTGATGGCGGAAGAAGACAGGCATAAAGAGGATGTGTTCAGCATCCAGTACACGCAGATGCGGAAAGAGGAACTGAGGATGAAGTTTGATGGTTGGTTTGTGGAAATGTCCACCAACAGTCACGCGAAGCAAGAGCCTCATTTCCATGTCGTCTTGGATAAGATTCAAGCGCTCCAGTCTGATGAGCAGGAAACTTCCATAATGCATCCGCAACCCGATTTTTTGGATGCGGAAATCAACTGCTTAAAAGAAATTTTGGCGGAAGGACTCATCACGCAGGAGGAATATGAAAGTGTGAAGGACAGACTTTCAGAAATGTAACCATGCGGGCGGTTCTGCCGATTCGCGACACTTAACAGCAAAAGAAAACCAGGGAGTTGCCTCGAAAGTGAGGGTAGACTCCCTGATTTTTTTGTGAGCACGCTACTGGTGTTATCCGATACTTGCGGGAAATCGGCCAACCACGGATGAGATTGAGCGTTGCTTGTCCGATACTTATAGGTTATCGGACAAGCTCCTAATGGAATTGAACTCAGACTGCCAAGTTCGTTCTCTTGAATGTGTTGAACTGGTCGCGCAGAAGAGCGCGCGTCAGGTGGTCTTCAAATGTCACATTCAGATTCGGCAGTTTTGAGATATTGTAGATGTCGTTTGTATCTTCCACAAGCACCCAATTGTTCAGTACTTTCACGACGATGGAAGACAGCGGTTCTGCATTGCTGCACTTGAACAGCGTATCATCCACGAATTTTTTGAAAGGATTGACCAACTGCTCTTCCGGCAGCATGTCCTCAGCCAAGTCCAAGGCATTCTCGCGGTAAATCGTGAATTCTTTCTCATAAACGGGAGGAGATTGTTTGATGAGCTCGTAATCCCGTTCCTTTATGTAAGCCAAAGCATCCTGGTAGCCTTTACGGTATTCCTTGGTGGATTTGATGCCGCTGTTCATATAGGTTTTGGCTGCGATGACTTCCTCCAGTGAATTTTCTGGGATCAACCACCCCTCTTTATTGCTGAATTTCACGGCATCCTTGATTTTTCCTTTGCGGATCCATCGGCGCACCATTTCTTCTGAATGAGTAATATTCTTTTTGCTGAGTATTTTGACTGCTTCGGCTACGGTAAGCATGTTTTGTCCCTCCGTTGTTACTTGTTTAGTTGAATATATAGTAGCATTAAGTTTTAAGGCTGTGGTGTTTCTTTTGTGTACTCTCAGACATAGTACAGAGAAAAAACACTGATAAGGCGTCGAAGATGCCACACACCAGGCTAGTGTTTTTTTTATGTTTTAAATGTGAAGCACAGCATAAGTACACCTTGTAATCGGCACAAATACAGAAAAGCGTACTATAATGAAAGCATAAAAATTACGGAGGTCGCATATGGCTACAATCGAAACATATCAAAGAGTCGCATTGAAAAAAAACAATCCATTGTTAACCAAATTACGCACGACAGTCGAAACTGCTTTCTACGGCAGCAATATGCATGAAGTAAAAACGCTTGCCGAAGCTTATGAGTTGGCGAAAGCATCCCCTGGGGTCATCGTAACCGACCTTCCCATCAAGGAGACGGAAAAACTGGGTCTGCCTGAAGATGCCAAAGTGCTGGTCGAGAACGGCGGCAAAATAGTCGGCCGGACCGCTAAAGCAAGAAGGATCGTCGGCGAGGACAAGGCGGAAGATGCACAATTGATTGCGATTGTCCGTGAGGTCATCTACGAGAACCGTACGAAGAAATACCATCAGACTATCGGCTATGTCGGCTTGGATGAAGAGTTCATCATCAAAGCGCATATCGCCTTTCCGGAAGGGAACGAAAATAATCTTTATTCCTGGTTGTTGAACTTCCAGTGGGCCAATGATATGTACAATGAATTGTACGCGCATTCAAAAAAATACGATGAAGGGGATATCTACATCTATACGGATCCCGATTGGCGCCATCCTGATTATCCGCTGGGCCTGGCTTACTTTGAACCCGATCACAACGTTGCCTGCATTTTGGGCATGCAGTATTTTGGGGAATTCAAAAAAGGCACGCTATCTTTGGCTTGGGGGACCGCGCATCGCAACGGCTATGCTTCCTGCCATGGTGGTCTGAAGAAATTTGTATTGGAAGACAAGAAGCGCGTCTTTGCGTTCTTCGGCTTGTCCGGTTCAGGGAAATCGACCCTGACGCATTCGAAGCACAACGGAAAATACAAAGTGAAGGTATTGCATGATGATGCCTTCATCATCGATCTGCTCGACGGTTCATCGATTGCATTGGAACCGGCTTATTTCGACAAGACTCAGGATTATCCGGCTGATCATCCGGAACAGGAATATTTCCTGACGGCACAGAACGTAGGCGTGACGAAGGATATGGAGGGGAAACGGGTCTTGGTGACGGAGGATATCCGAAACGGGAATGGCCGCACCGTCAAGTCGCGTTATGTGACGCCGGACAGAGTGGACAAATTCCATTCGCCGATCGAGGGCATCTACTGGATCATGAAAGATGATTCCTTACCGCCGCTCGTCAGAATCGAGGATCCGATCCTTGCCGCCACTTTCGGAGCGACATTGGCGACGAAGCGGTCGACTGCGGAAACGGCAAGAAAGGGCGAGGACCGGGATCGATTGGTTATCGAACCGTATGCCAATCCCTTCCGCGTCTATCCGTTGATCGAAGATTACGAAGACTTCCGGGCTTTGCTGAGCAAAGAGGCCGTGGACTGTTATATCATCAACACCGGAGCATTCCTGGATAAAGACATCACCAAAGACGTTACTCTAGGCGTGATCGAAAGCATCGTCGAAGAGACTGCTACGTTCAAAGCTTTCGGGGATGGGACCGGATTGGCGTACCTGGAGGTTCCTGGCTACGAACCACCGTTGGAAGAAGAAAACTACAAAAAGCTGGTCAAGGAACGGATGGCGATGCGCATGGCGTTCCTGCAGACGTTCAACCAAGAAAACCCGGACTATCCGCTTCCGGATGAGGCCATCCATGCGTTTGATCGGGTTGTCCAGTCTTTGTAAGTGTCGCAAATTCTAAAACGAAAAAACCAACAGCATTTTCCCCGTGAATCAGGACTAATGCTGTTGGTTTTCATTTATTGCGTTATCAGTTTTTCTGGAGGGGGATGTTGACCAGGACAGTCAGACCTTTTTGGGCTCTGTCCAGTCTGACTTGCCAGTCATATTTGTCGGCGATGGAAGAAACCACGAACAATCCCAATCCGGATCCGTTGCTGCCTTTTGTGGTGAAGAAGGGATCGAATAAGTTAGTGCTTTCCAATTCTTCCGCGATTCCGGGGCCATCATCAGTGATGGATAAGACCGCGAAATTCTTGTCCTTGGTCACAATCGAGCGCTTCTGCAGTTCGGCATTACATTCAGCGTCCGCTTTCTTCAGTCTGATCGAGACATGGCCGGGACGCTTGTCGATTGCTTGGAAGGCGTTTGTCAGAAGGTTATACAGGACCACCTGCAAGTCCTGCTTGTCGAAGCCTTCAACCAAAATGCCGGGAGCGATATCACTCTCAACCTTGATGCTTTTCGGTGTCAGGATCGTGATTTCGGAAATAGTGTCTTGGAGTACCTTTGAAAGATTGTGCGCGGTATCTTGTTGTCCTTCGCTGACTTTGGAAAAACGCAATACGTTTGTTGAGAGATCCTTGCCTTTTTCTGCCGCAAGGTAGATTTCCTTCAGTTCGCTGACCAATTCCTCATTCTCAGCATAGTCTTCCATCAACAACTGGGCATTCCCCAGGATAGGCGTCAGGAAATTGTTCATGTCGTGAACGATGGTCGTGGTCAAAAGGCCAATGGCTTCCAGTTTGCTTTCTTTCAGGATCCTTTTTTCCAGTTGGTGGCGCTCATTTTCGAATTTTTGTTTTTCGATGAGGCGCTGGCTTTCTTCATAAGCCTGATTTTTCTTGTTGTAGCCTCTTATCAACAGAATAAAAATGAGAATGATGGCAGAAATCAGCAATAACAAACTCAATAGGATATAATTGTTTTGAATAGGGACGCGGTTGTGCTCGTAGAAATCCGAGTTCAGGGCGACGACCCAGTGGGCTGCGCCGATGTCGATCCACTCGAAGGCACCCAGTTTCAGTACCTTTGTCGGATTTTCTTCATCCCACCAATAGGAATAGTAGCTGAGCGTACCTTCTTCTTGGGTGAGTTGGGCTTCTTCCAAGCGTCTTAAATCGGAAAGATCCAGTTTTGGGAACTGTTCTTGGCGGCCAGAGATGATATCAAGACCGACTTGACTCTCGACAGGATGGATGACGACTTCCATATCGGCATTCTTCACCAATGGATAGCCGCTGTAGTCGCTCGTGTCACTGAATATTTCCGCCTTGAACATATTTTCAAGATTCAATGGTGCGATGAAATAACCAGTGATTTGGCCATCGAGCGCAACGATGGGGGAATAAAGATTGACGAAAGACTGGTTCTCCAGAAAATAGTCGCTGCTGTTTTGGATGAGCGAGCCGCTGGTGCGTAATGATTCCAGACTAGGGTCCGCTTGCAGATAAGTTTCGGCGCTTTCTTCAGAAAGGTCCTGAATGATGCCGTCATTGATCTGCCAACCTTGCGCAAAAACACCTGAGCTGTCAAGCTGGATCAAAAGATTTGTCTGATCTTCATGGGACTCCAAGTAAGCGGCGATGATCGCCTCTTTATCGGCTTCGGAGAGTGACGCTTCCGGGTGATTATCGGAAGTCAGCTCATGGGAGAAATGTTGAAGCGACAGGGACCGGTTTTCGATGACAAGCTTCAGGTTGTTGGTCACATAATTCAAGGTGCGCATCAATTGTTCCTGACCGCTTTTTTTTGCATTCTGTTCCACAGTGTAGAAGCTGCCCGCAATTGTGATCAAGGTAATCGCGATGATGATGAATAATCCTGTCATGATGATGTTGATGATACGTGTCGTCGGTTTGTTTTCCATCTTGAAAACCCTTTCTGGATAAGTGCGTAGTATCAAAATAATTACTTGACAAAACGATGTTCTGCTTGCGAAACTAGAGAACATTGAGGAGGAAAAATATGAACAATCAAAAAATACTTGTCGTTGATGACGATATCGCAATCCGGCGTCTTATCTGGAAGTCGTTGCAATCAACGGGCGTTCTTATTTACCAAAGTGATTCCATTGAAAAAACACTGGATATCATGACCCGTGTGACGTTTGATCTTTTTCTGTTGGATATCAGTCTGGAATATGAGAATGACGGCTATCATTTGGCTCAGCTTATCCGCGCTGATTACCCATTGACCCCTATTATATTTATAAGCGGCAAAAAAAGCGAGACCGATATCATCAATGGTCTCGAAACAGGTGCGGACTATTATATTACGAAGCCTTTTTCGCCAAATCTTTTGCGGGCTCAGATTTTGAGTACCCTACAAAGAATGAAGACCATTCAGTCACAAAAAACAAATCCCAATAGTCGCACCATCAAAGTGGGTGATTTTACTTTCGACAAAAATCTGTATCAGCTGCAAAAAAGAGGGCAGGATATCGCCCTCTCATCCAAAGAGATTCAATTGATGCTGTTTTTCCTGGAAAATCCGAATCAAGTTTTTTCAAAGGAACAGATTTATGCGAATGTCTGGAACGATGGGGAAATAGACAACAACCTGATCATGGTCTACATCAGCTACTTGCGTAACAAGATCGAGGACGACTCGAAAAAGCCGCGCTATTTGAAGACTGTCTGGGGAATTGGCTATACGTTCAGCCCCGACGGCGAATAAAAAATCAGAACAGATTCTCTAATTTTGCAAAAAAGATACCTAAGGATAAAAGGTCGGCAGCTCCGCCAGGGCTCAAATGTCTTTCTATCAACACCAAGTCATAGCTGTACATCAACTCTTTCAGGTTGTCTTCCGTTGAAGCCTGCAGGAGTTTTTTTGCTTCCGATTTGACAGTCTGCCAGGATTCGATACCGCCGCGATGGATGATGTTGCCATCTTCGACTGCGCCCATCAGCAGCAGGAGTCCCTCAAGCAAAACGACTTCTGTTGGCCGGTCCTGATTCGCCCGGAAAAACGGCAAAAGCAGTTCGCCCAAGGCAGGGTAGCCGGCTTCGGCTTCGCCACGGATGCCGGAGATGCCATAACTGAGGAATAATTTTTCTCCATATGTCAAGGAGGTTTTGGCAGCGAGATCGGCAAAATCATCCGTCACCAATCCATGACTCATTTTTTGGGCATAGGAAAGCACTGCTTGCGTATCATTTTGTGTGAAAGGAGGCTGCAGACCACAACCGATGCAGGCACCGGTCGCCCCCAACAGGACAGCAAATGAAAAATTGGCTCCTTTATGCGTATTGACATTTTTGGTGGCAGCCAGCATCGCCTTTTCAGCGTGGACGCCCATCGAACGGACTTTCTGGAACAACTCTTTCGCGGTTCCATCATGCTCGATCCCTAATTTTACATATTGGTACAGGTAAGGGCTCAGGCTGACGATGCTGTCCATAAAAGTGAAGAAGTCCATGTCTGAATGGGCGCCGCTGTTGTTGCGGTCCACCAGACCGGGTTTGGGTGTCAATGCTACTTCATAAAGGAGAGCTCTCTCGGCTTGTCCGGCAATTTCGACAAGCAACTCATTCATTGGTTTCAAAGTCAATTTTACGTTTCTCCATTTCTTTGACGATAAAATTCAGCGAACGGTCCAAATGCTCGTGGGTGATGAGTTGGATTTGGAGCGCATCCTGTGTCTTCATCCCGCGATAAATCAACCAGTGTTCCGCGAGTGCAAAATCACGCCGTTCCTTCGAACTGATCGAGATGTCCCTGAAGTACATCAGATATTCCGAAAGTTTCAAAACGATGGACTTCAAGCGTTGCATCTGGCTTTTATCGTATATGAAATCGTTGAATTCAAAAAATTTCTGCTGCAGTTCCTCTACTTTATCTTCTTGATTCAGCACTTCGCAAAGTTCCAAATGCAAGCGCATCGCTTTGAAATCCTCGGCTGTCATCAGCTTCATGGCTGTTGTTGTCGCGAGGGTATCCAGCGCTTTGCGGATATCATAAATTTCATAAGCATCTTTAATGCTGATTCCCCTCACCACGACGCCGACTCCGGGGACATGTTTCACTAGATCTTCTTCGGTCAACTTTTTCAGAGCGTAGCGGATGGGTGTGCGGCTGATGTTCATGTTCTCGGAGAACTCTTTTTCGTTGATGCGTTCTCCAGCCGGAATCTCGCCTAAAATGATGGTCTTGCGGAAAGCTTCGTAAATCAGGTCTTTAAGTGGCATGTTTTGACTAAGGTCCAAATTTTTGCTGACTGCTTTGATTATAGTGCTCATCTTTTTCCCCTTCATCCTATTATCTTTTGATTAATTTTTGGTTAGCAATTCATGAGGCCAATGCCTTTATATCAAAAAGCCGAGCGAATCTGCTCGGCTTTTTGATTTCTTATAAGGAGTATACGTCTGTTTATTGTGGGATGTAAAGCGGCATTTGGCCGAACAATACGATTGTCACTAAGAAAATCACGAAAATTCCCAACGCATATTTTGCAGATTCTTTCTGCCAAGCGCCCATATCCAAACCAGTCAAACGAAGCAACAGGTAAATGAAGGCAACCAGTGGGCTCAACAAATGGAATGCTTGACCCATCAGGGAAGCTAAAGCCATCTGCATGTTTGTGAATCCGTAAGAGCGACCAGCTTCAGCCAATACAGGCAAGACACCGAAGTAGAAGCCATCATTGGAGATGAAGAAAGTACCTGGTGCAGAGATAAGGGCGATGATGATTCCCCAGAAACCTGCCAATTGTTTAGGAATGATAGTTGCGAAGCTTTCTGCCAAAGCAGTAGCCATTCCGGAACCTTGGAACAAGCCCATGAACACGCCAGCTGCGAATACCAGGATAACTACTTGAACAGCGTCGCCGCCGTTTGCACCGATACGGGAAGATTGATCTTTAAGAGCAGGGTAGTTCACCATCAGAGCGATACACGTACCAACCAAGAACAACATCAATGGCGGCATTGAGATAGCTTCGATGAATGATCCGGACACTAACCATGCAATCAGTCCTACTGTAAGGATGGCATTGAATACGAAGTTTTGTGGACGACGGATTTCTTGTGTTTCAGGATCCGTTACAGTCGTCATTTCATCGATTTCCGCATCCGTCAGGACTTTAACGCCCAGACGAGCGCGTTCTTTGCGGCCCATATGTGGAGCAACCCAGAAAATAACATACAGTAAAGCCAAAACCATACCAGGAGCCAGGTAAGACAGGATACTTGCATCAACTTCCAGAACAGCCATCGCACGAGCAGTCGGGCCGCCCCATGGAAGCAAGTTCATGATTGTGTTCTGCAAGATGATCAGCACAGCCAAGTTCATTACGTTCATGTTCAATTTCTTGTAGATAGGAAGAAACGCTGAAACGCAGATCAAAGTTGTTGTTGTTCCGTCACCATTCAGGGAAACAGTGGCAGCGACAACAGCAGTTGCCATCAAGACCTTCATTGGATCGCCCTTAGCGAAGTGGATCATTTTTTTTGTGATAGGGTCGAATAGACCGGTATCCAACATGATTGAGAAGTATAGAATTGCGAACAATAACATGATACCTGTTTTAGAGGTTGTGTTTACCCCTTCCAAAACAAATTCACCGATGTTTCCTGAGGTAACACCCGTTGCCATAGCGATGAGCGTAAAAACAAGCGGGATGATAACTAATGCGGTGAACGGTGATAATTTTTTCTTCATGATAACGAACATGAAGATCGCAATCATTGCATAAGATAAAACTGTTAGTAACATTTTCTTTCTCCTTCCGACTATAAAAAAGTTTTTTTAAGAGCGCCTTTACGCTTCGGTAATTAAAGGAGAAAGTGAATCAATTCACATTTTTTCTAATTTAAAAATCCCGAAGTTGCTTTGGGTGTCTCTCTAAAAGCAATAATAGTTACTTTGCAAGTCAATTGAAAGCCGTTACTTTTAAAACACACAAAAAAAACATCGGAATTGAAACGCTTTCTTAAATGCAGCTTAATCAAATATTAAAAAAGACTTAAATGACCGAAAACGTTGATGTAACAATGGTTTTGGTGTTTTTTCGATTTTGAGAACATAAAAAAAACAATAAAACAGACTTAATGGTCTGTTTTTAATGAGAGAAATTTCTATAATGGGATTAAATCCATAGAAAGGACGTGAGAAAATGATTTTTTTCAAAGGTTTCTTTGGGAAAAAGGACACAATAGTACCCGCGCTAGTACCGTCAGCAACTGTTTCTGCAAATGCACCCGTGAATGACCTGATTGAAATTCCAGCTTTTATACCCACTGATCCGAATGAATATGAATTAGTCAGTGTCATCGCGACAGCTATCGCTGCAGGAGATCATCCTAAATCGCAGTTTGTGGTAAAGAATATTATGAAGCGTAATCCCGAGGCTCATCTTGTTTCGCTGATTTCCGCAAGCCTTGCGGCAGGCACTATGCCTGAAAGTAAATTTGTCGTAAAAAAAATAAGTCAGGTTAAATAATAAGGAGGAATTATAAATGTTAAGAAAATTCAAGATCGCAATCGATGGTAAGGAATACTTAGTGGAAATGGAAGAAATCGGCGGCGTGCAACAACCGGTTCAAGCACCAGTTGCAGCAGCACCGGCAGCTCCAGTAGCGGCACCAGCAGAACAGGCAGCACCTGCACCAACTGCAGCGCCAGTTTCCGCAGCTTCAGGAGACGCAATGACATCCCCAATGCCAGGAACGATCCTAAAAGTGTTAGTGAACATCGGCGATGAAGTAAAAGAAAACCAGCCATTGATGATCCTTGAAGCGATGAAGATGGAAAATGAAGTTGTGGCAAACCACGCTGGTAAAGTAGCTGGAATCCATGTGAACCAAGGTCAAGTCGTAAATGCCGGCGATGCATTAATCACCATCGCATAATTATTATATTTAGGAGGAAGTGAATAAATGGAGACATTATTAGCAGGAATTACATCCATTACGATGGGCCAAATCGTGATGATGCTCATCGGGGCTGTCCTGATTTATTTAGGAATCAAAAAAGAGTACGAACCTACATTGTTAGTGCCTATGGGACTGGGTACCATCCTAGTCAACTTCCCAGGTACAGGTGTTCTGACGCAAATGGTCAACGGATCTGAATCAGAAGGTGTTTTGGATGTTCTTTTCGAAGCAGGTATCAGCACTGAGCTGTTCCCATTGCTTATTTTCATCGGTATCGGAGCCATGATCGACTTCGGACCGCTGTTGCAAAACCCATTCATGTTATTATTCGGTGCAGCCGCTCAATTCGGTATCTTCTTTACGATCGTTGTCGCCATCTTCTTCGGATTCGACATCCGGGAAGCAGCTTCAATCGGTATCATCGGTGCAGCTGATGGCCCGACAGCCATCTTCGTATCCAATCAATTGTCGCCTAATCTTCTGGGACCGATCACGGTAGCTGCTTATTCTTACATGGCACTGGTTCCGATCATCCAACCGATTGCGATCAAAGCTGTCACAACCAAAGCAGAGCGTCGCATCCGCATGACTTATAAAGCGGAAGGCGTATCCAAAATGACAAAAATCCTTTTCCCGATCATCATTACGATCGTTGCCGGTTTTATCGCACCAATTTCTCTTCCGCTGGTAGGTTTCTTGATGTTCGGTAACTTGTTGCGCGAATGTGGCGTTCTGGACAGACTTTCCTTGACTGCCCAAAACGAATTGGTAAACATCATCAGTATCCTGTTGGGGCTTACGATTTCCGTCAAAATGCAGGCTGATCTGTTCCTGAATCTGCAAACATTGATGATCATCGCTTTTGGTTTGGTTGCCTTCATCATGGATACTGTCGGCGGCGTGTTGTTCGCCAAATTCCTGAACCTGTTCAGAACCACAAAAATCAATCCGATGATCGGTGGTGCCGGTATTTCCGCATTCCCAATGTCAAGCCGTGTTATCCAAAAGATGGCTACTGACGAAGATCCTCAAAACTTTATTTTAATGTATGCTGTCGGTGCGAACGTATCCGGACAGATTGCATCTGTTATCGCTGGTGGTCTAGTACTTGCCTTCTTCAGTTAAGAAGGTTCATTGAGAGGAGATATAATTATGGTTTTTGATCCAGAAGCTTTAAAAATTGCATTTGAACTGATGATTTTCGGTATGGGCGGCATCTTCCTGGTGCTATTCCTCCTGTATGTTGTGTCGATTGTGTTGATCAAACGTTTTCCGGCCTAAAACTAAGACAAAGAAGGCTTATCTATGTATGAACTGAAAAGAATCTGGATAACCCGTGTTCCAGCGGACAAAAAAGCTTGGGAAGCTCTACTATCCTTAGGCGGACTGGTCCCGGACGAGCAAGTCGACTATACAGTAGGCCTCTATGACCGAAACAAATTAGTCGCTACCGGATCGACTTATCAAAACATCATTAAACTGGTTGCTGTCGATCCTGAGTATCAAAGCGAAAATTTATTGACAAAAATCGTGATGGCCCTATCTTCCAAGTTTCACGATGACGGCATTATCCACTTCTTTTTGTACACGAAACCCTGCGTGGCGGTTTCCTTTGCCTCTCTTGGTTTCAAAGAAATCATCCGCACAGACACGATTCTCTTCATGGAGCAAGGCTCTCCCGATTTTTCGGATTACCTGGCCCTGCTTGAGAGCCGCAAAAAGTCGGCCAACCATGCCGGGGCTATCGTAATGAATGCTAATCCATTCACAAAAGGTCATTTGTATTTAGTCGAAAGGGCTGCTGCGCAAGTTGATGTTCTCTATCTTTTTGTCCTATCCGATGATCGCTCCGAATTTTCAACGACAGAGCGGTCGGAACTTGTCGAGGCGGGCACACAGCACCTTCCGAATGTGGTCATCCTCCCCACAAGGGATTATCAAGTGTCATCCGCTACTTTCCCAGCCTACTTTCTGAAGGATCAGGCGGTAGAAAGCATAGCCCGCGTACAGGCAACACTGGATGCAACCTTGTTCAAAGAGAGGATCGCGCCTGCTCTCCAAATCAAAACGCGCTTTGTAGGGGAAGAACCCTTATCCCCCGTTACAGAGGTCTATAACGAGAGTATGCGTAAGATTTTTTCTGATACGCTTGCCATTCAGGTCGTTCCCCGGATTGAACTGGACGGTCAGGTCATCAGTGCTACACGTGTACGAAAAGCATTGAAAGAAGATGATTTTCAAACAATTAAAAAACTTGTACCACCAACAACTTATATTTATTTGGCAGAAAATTATGGAAAAGACAAATTTAGAGGTGAAAAAAGTGGAAATTAAAAAATATGCAGTGGCTGGAACGACTGAATCAAGTGATATCATGATCGTTGTTGAACCTAGCGATAACAATGAAGTCGCAGTGACTCTTAACTCAAGCGTAGAAAAACAATATGGCGATCGTATCGAAGAAGTCATCATCGCAACACTTAAAAATCTGGGCATCACAAGCGCGAAAGTATCGGCTGTCGACAAAGGCGCATTGGATTGCACAATCGAAGCGCGCACAGTAACGGCCATCCACCGTGCTGCCGAAAAAGACGACTACAACTGGAAGGAGATGGACTCATGGAACGTTTAAGAAGAACGATGATGTTCGTCCCTGGCGCAAATGCGGCAATGCTTAGGGATGCACCCCTGTATGGTGCGGATTCGATCATGTTTGACCTGGAGGATGCTGTTTCCCTGAAAGAAAAAGATTCTGCCCGCACATTGGTGCATTTCGCATTGCGGACATTTGATTACAGCAAGTCCGAAACAGTTGTACGTATCAATAGCTTGGAAACAGTCGGTAAATTGGATATCGAAGCGATGGTTTTGGCAGGCGTGGATGTTATCCGTCTTCCGAAAACGGAAACAGCGCAAGACATCGTGGATGTGGATGAAGCGATCACTGAAGTAGAAACAAAATACGGCATCGAAGTCGGCAGAACAAAAATGATGGCTGCCATCGAATCCGCTGAAGGCGTACTGAACGCGCGCGAAATCGCCAAAGCATCCACTCGCTTGATCGGGATTGCCTTAGGTGCGGAAGACTACGTAACCAACATGAAAACAAAGCGCTACCCTGACGGCCAGGAATTGTTCTTCGCAAGAAGCTATATTCTTCACTCCGCCCGTGCAGCCGGCATCGCAGCAATCGATACGGTCTACTCGGACGTTGAAAACGTCGGCGGATTCGCTCGCGAAGTCGAACTTGTCAAACAGCTTGGTTTCGACGGGAAATCTGTCATCAACCCGCGTCAAATCCCGATCGTCAACCATATTTACGCACCAACCGAACAAGAAATTCAACATGCTAAAGAAGTTATTTGGGCTATCAGAGAAGCTGAAGAGAAAGGTTCAGGCGTCATCTCCTTGAAGGGTAAGATGGTCGATAAACCGATTGTTGAACGCGCTGAACGCGTCATAGCTTTAGCTAAGGCCGCAAAACTTATTAGCGAGGAGGATATTTAATCATGACTGTCAATAAAGTTGGTAAAGATATACCTGAAATGTATGCGGAGCAATACGGTGTCTTCAATGGAGAATTAGCGAACATCAATGACTACCAAGAGTCCACACGCAAAATCCATCCGGTGAAACCGCGCGACAAGAAATTGCTTGGGAGCTTGCGCGAAGCGATCGAAAAAACAGGCTTGAAAGACGGCATGACGATTTCTTTCCACCATCATTTCCGTGAGGGCGACTTCGTCATCAACATGGTTATGGAAGAAATCGCTAAAATGGGCTTCAAAAACCTATCGATCGCGCCGAGTTCGATCGCCAACATCCACGAACCTTTGATCGGCCACATCAAAAAGGGCGTTGTCACAAACATCACATCAAGCGGTTTGCGTGACAAAGTCGGTGCCGCTATATCTGAAGGCATTCTGGACAACCCGGTTGTCATCCGCTCGCATGGCGGACGCGCACGGGCAATCGTACGCGGAGATATCCATATCGACGTGGCCTTCCTGGGAGCACCAAGTTCCGATGAATACGGCAATGTGAACGGATCTCACGGCAGAACAGCTTGCGGTTCATTGGGATACGCAATGGTGGATGCGAAGTACGCAGACCAGGTCGTCGTCATCACCGACTCCTTGATGCCTTACCCGAATACTCCGATCAGCATCCCGCAAACGGATGTGGATTATGTAGTCGTCGTTGACGCAATCGGTGACCCTGAAGGAATCGCTAAAGGTGCAACCCGCTTCACGAAAAACCCTAAAGAGCTTTTGATTGCGGAATATGCTGCAAAAGTGATTACGAATTCTCCCTACTACAAACAAGGTTTCTCTTTCCAGACCGGTACCGGTGGTGCTTCATTGGCAGTATCCCGTTTCTTGAAAGAGTCCATGATCGAGGACGGCATCACGGCAAGTTTTGCTTTGGGTGGCATCACGAACGCAATGGTAGAACTGCTTGAAGAAGGCCTTGTCGAGAAAGTCATCGACGTGCAGGATTTCGATCACCCATCTGCTATTTCATTGGGAAAAAATGCGAACCACTATGAAATCGATGCAATCATGTACGCGTCTCCATTAAGCAAAGGTTCTGTCATCAACCAATTGGATACAGCTATCTTATCTGCTTTGGAAATCGATACAGACTTCAACGTAAACGTCATCACTGGTTCCGACGGCATTATCCGTGGCGCTTCCGGCGGCCACTCTGATACAAGTGCTGCCTGCAAAATGAGCTTGGTCATCTCTCCGCTGATCCGTGGCCGTATCCCGACAATCGTTGATACTGTGAATACGGTAGTCACACCTGGGTCAAGCGTCGATGTAGTCGTTACCGAATTAGGTATCGCCATCAACCCTGCCAGAGAGGACTTGATCAAACACTTTAAGACATTGGATGTTCCTCAATTCACGATCAATCAACTGAAGGATATCGCCTATTCCATCGTAGGATCTCCGGATCCGATCGAATACGGCGACAAGGTCGTTGCTTTGATTGAATACCGTGATGGCACGATAATCGATGTGGTAAAAAATGTTTAAACTAGCCCTATTTAATGAAGGAGAACCTGTCACTCTGGAAGAAATGTTGGCTGTGCGGGAAAAACGTGTCGCCATCCAAAGGGAATTATTGAGCAGCCAGAAAGAGGACAGTCTTTTGATGGCACTCATGAATATCCCGGGCCCGATAAAAAACAATCCACAATTGGAAGCAGTTTTTACTGAAGTTCTGGAACGCATCGAAGAAGTGTTGGGCAATGATCTGCCGCAAGCTTCCCTCTACCGGAATTTGAAGACAGGGGCGGAATATTTTTTACTTTCGCCATTGACGCCTGCACAGCTGAAGGAAAAAATGGTGATGATTGAAGAAACGCATCCTTTTGGCCGCTTGTTCGACTTGGATGTTCTTTGGATGGAAGGCAATGATCTTAAGAGTATCAGCCGAACGGAATTAGGCCTGAATACAAGGCGTTGCTTCATCTGTAATCGTGATGCAAAAGATTGCGGCCGCAGCCGTCGCCATACCATTGAAGAAATGCAACATACTATTTCTAACATAATACAAGAAGGAAGTGACCAATTACATGACTAAAGAAATCCGTTTTATGGAAACGGTCTTGCGTGATGGTCAACAAAGTTTGATTGCAACACGTATGCCACTATCAGATATGTTACCGATCATCAAAAGCATGGATGAAGCAGGGTACCATTCGATAGAAATGTGGGGAGGCGCTACCTTTGATTCTTGTATCCGTTATTTGAACGAGGATCCTTGGGAACGTCTGCGCACGATCCGTAAAGAAGTCAAAAATGCAAAACTGCAGATGCTTTTGCGTGGCCAGAACTTATTGGGATACAAACACTATTCCGATGATGTCGTCAGCGCATTTGTCGAAAAATCAATCCAGAACGGTATCGATGTTGTGCGTGTCTTCGATGCATTGAATGATCTGCGCAACTTGAAGACAGCCATCGATATCACCAAAAAAGCTGGCGGACATTGCCAGACTGCCATATCTTATACAACCAGCGAATTCCACACGGTCGACTATTTCGTCAACTTGACGAAAGAAATGGCTAAAATGGGTGCAGATTCCATTTGTATCAAGGACATGGCAGGCGTCTTGACGCCAGCTGTCGCTTTCGAACTGGTAAGCAAAATCAAAGCAGCTGTTGATTTGCCGTTGGAAGTCCACACACATGCGACCAGCGGAATCGCTGAAATGACATACCTGAAAGCTGTTGAAGCCGGTGCTGACATCATCGATACAGCCATCTCTCCGTTTGCTGGCGGCACAAGCCAACCGGCTACTGAATCCGTCGCAATCGCGTTGGAAGGGTTGGGCTACAACACTCAACTTGATATGACCAAACTAGCAGAAATTGCCGATCACTTTGCACCGATCCGGGATCGCTTCCGTAACGAGGGCATCCTGAACCCGAAAGTGAAGGACGTTGAGCCGAAAACCTTGCTATACCAAGTGCCGGGCGGTATGCTTTCCAACTTATTGAGCCAACTTACGGAACAAGGCCTGCAGGACAAATATGACGATGTATTGGCAGAGGTTCCGAAAGTGCGTGCGGACTTAGGCTATCCTCCGTTGGTTACCCCGTTATCGCAAATGGTCGGTACACAAGCCTTGATGAACGTCATCTCAGGCGAGCGCTACAAGCTTGTGCCCAACGAAATCAAGGAATATGTAAGAGGTCAATACGGCAAACCGCCAGTAGCGATTTCTGCTGAAATCACGAAAAAAATCATCGGCAACGAAGGCATCACAACAGTGAGACCTGCCGATCTGATCTTGCCGCAAATGCCTACATTTGAAAAAGAGATCAGTCAATACGCTAAATCCACGGAAGACGTATTGATGTATGCTTTGTTCCCGCAACAAGCAAAAGACTTCCTGGGACGCAGAGAAGACAGATTCTACGATGTTCCGTTGCAGACAATCGAAGTATCCATCGATGTGCAATAAGCATCCGAAATGAAATAAAAGCTCCAAGCATACCTTATCGGTGCGCTTGGAGCTTTTATTGCTTCAGATCCTGAAATATTTGCATTTCTCCGGATAGCCGGCAAGTTGGGCTCTGATCCGCATCCTTTGTCAAGCGTCCCAAATCTGTTTGGTGGAAAGCCCTGAAAGCAATTGTTTGTTCTGATTGCGTTTGGCCAGATTACTGATTCTGCGCTCATCGTAGCCGGAACAGATCATCTTTTCTTCATCCGACTCGGGCCGGATCAGCGGCATCACAAAGTCCGGATCCGAGCTTTCGGTAATGACGAAAGTCAGGAAAGCATATGCGCAGATGCGGCTTTCGCCTGTGCGGACATCTGTGGCGGTCAGCTTGGCGAAGGCCTCCACGGAAGTATTTCCGCAGCCAGAAACATACGCCTCCACATAGATGGCTTCATTTTTTCGGACAGGCTGGATGAATGCGACTAAATCGACAGTCGCGGTGAAGGAAGGCCGCTTGACGAAGTTGAATACGGCTCTTCCACAGGCTGAGTCGAAGTGCGACATGATTTCGCCGCCAAACAGGGTATCTTTATCGTTCAAATCGCTGTAGGACACGAACGCTGTGCGGACGTTCCGCGTCTGGTTGCAGGTCAGTTCTGTTTTTGTCTGGTCCATAGTATCATTCCTTGCTTGTATTATTTTATCCATTGTATCATAGCTTTCGGATTTGATAGTGACTTCCTGCTGCCTTTGCATTTTGTTGTTCAGGAGCTCCGATTTGTAACCGTTTGCATAACGTTATAAAATGGACTCAAGAGGTTGGATTCCTACCCGAAGGAAACGCTGCTTGCATCTGTCCGCCGAAACCAACAGAAGAAAAGAGGTCTCCGCAATGAACAGAAAACTGATGCGCATGCTGATTGTTGTCGCTTATATTCTTCTCCCTGTGCTTATCGCCGCAGTATCCCTCAGGAACAGGAACTTCCTTTCCGCAGGTCCGCCTTTTTTGGGGATCGTGTCCTATACCTGGCTTTTGATGGGAGTCATCATCGCATCCCGGCCGAGATTTATCGAGCACTACTTCAGTCTGGATAAACTGAATCGATTCCATGCCATCATGGCCATCATTGCCTTGGCGATCGGAGTCACGCATAAATTATGGGTAACTGCTCTTTGGGGCTGGGCTTATCGGTTCTCGACCATCTTCGGGGACTTGGCCATCACCTTTTTTTTGACCATCGCTGTCCTTTCTGCCCTCATCATGACGAACTGGTTCGGGCGAAAAAAAATTGTCAAAACGGCCAAAACAACCCTCAAAAAATATCCTATCGCCAACTATGAGAAGATGAAAGTCGTCCATAATTTCAATATACTCGCTGCCGCATTTTTGGCTATCCATGTCTTGACCATGACTGTGATTGTGCAGGAGGATTATCTGGCCGCAGCCATTTTCGGAGGCTATTTCGCTTTGGCGTTTAGCCTGTACGCCAACCACAAATTCATCAAACCCGCCAGACTTAAGAAAAACTTGTTCACCGTAACCGCCACAAAGCCCGAAAAAGGCAATGTTCTGGAAGTGCATCTGAAGCCGGATAACGGCGAAGTATTTCCATACCAAGCCGGACAGTTTATCTTTCTGCGCCTCTATGACGCCCAGTATTCATCGGAAGAGCATCCGTTCTCGTTGATCAGCGCCCCACAGGATCGCGATGAAGTCGCGCTGGCCATCAAGGATTCCGGGGATTACACCCACCAGTTCCAAACGCTGCAGCCAGGAGTCAAAGCCTCGCTTGAAGGCCCATACGGCGGCATGTGGCACGTCCAGGAAGGCATGCACGATAAAGCTGTCAGTATGGTCATGTTTGCGGGAGGCATCGGAATCACGCCGATGCTGGGGGTATTGGAAAACAGCGCACGCTTGCAATTCCCGAACAGGATGGTGTTGGTCTGGAGCCTGAAAAATCAAGATGAGTATGGTTTTAGCGAAAAATTGCAAGCGCTCAAGGAAAAGCTGCCTGATTTCCGCCTAGTGCCTTTCTTTGCCAATGAGAGCGGCTTCTTGGATGAAGGGAAAATCGAGAAAATTCTCCAGGACAATGAGATCCGCTTTGAGGCCGCAGAATACCTTCTGTGCGGACCGCCGCCATTCATGAATGCAGTCGAAGCAGCTTTGCTTAAAAAAGATGTTTCCAAAGACTGCATCCATTATGAAACATTTGGTTTATGATGAAGGAGGAATCGACCATGTCGAGAAGAAAATTGAGCTTGATGCTGGAAGCTGGGATAGCCGGCCTGCTGTTGGTCTCATGCGCACCTGGCACTGTCGAAGACAGTGCATCAACGAGCTCCGAAGTCGTATCAATAAGCAGTTCCGCTGAAGAGTCGGCCAGCGGAAGTTCCGCCATGGAAATGCGCACTTTCACGCTTGAGGAACTCAGCCAATACAACGGTAAGGATGGGCAGCCGGCTTATGTAGCCGTCGATGGGGTAGTCTATGACGTCACAAACGTGGAGGCTTGGAAAGACGGTGAACACAAACAGGGGCTGACAGCCGGGAATGAATGGACAGAAGAAATCACCAACCAGTCCCCTCATGGCATAAAGGTTCTTGAGGGCCTGCCGATTGTTGGCGAGTTTGTCGAGTGATTTTTAGAATCTTGAAGTGAAAACGGAGCCTTCCGTATAGAGAGCTCCGTTTTCTTGTTGATCGGATACTGTGACAAAAAAATGACAATCCAAGAAGGCTTTCTTTAGATTCATCGGGATTTTAGAAAGTGGTTTTTGATCAATCGAAATGGCTTCACAGCGCGATTTGTGAGCAGAAATAGGGCTTGCCACTGCCTGGTTTTGTCCAACAGTTCAATTTTGAACAGAATCCGAACCTTTTGAAAATTGGCTGTAAGTGCCTTCATTTTTTTTGATAAAATGCCTATACTTGCTTTTGTAGGAAAGACGGTGCTGACGCCAACGCGCTACAGTATCGATCTGTTCCAGAACTATTTTGAGAGGGGACAAATCATGAGAGTCGATTTAACTACTAAACCTTACAACTTGGATGCCGAGGGAATCAAGTGGGTCAAAGATACGATTGCCGGCATGTCTGTCGAAGAGAAGATTGGTCAATTGTTCATCAACATGGGATCAGAACGCACGGAGGAATATTTGACGGGCGTATTGAATAACTATCACATCGGCGGAGTCCGCTACAATCCAGGCTTGGCAGAAGAAGTATATGAGCAAAATAAAATTCTGCAGGAAAACAGCAAAATTCCTTTGTTGATTGCTGCCAACACGGAAGCAGGCGGCAACGGCGCATGTAAAGACGGCACGTATGTCGGTGTTGAAGTGAAAATCGCTGCCACAAATGATACGAAGTATGCTTATGAAATGGGGCGCGTCTCCGGCGTTGAAGCTGCTGCTATCGGCTGCAACTGGAGTTTCGCTCCGATTGTGGACATCAACCGCAACTGGCGCAACCCGATCATCGCAACCCGCACATGGAGCGGCGATGTCGACAAAACCATCGAAATGTCTTTGGCTTACATGAAAGGTATCCAAGAGAGCGGCATTGCACCAGCGGCAAAACACTTCCCTGGGGACGGAATCGATGAGCGCGACCAACATTTATCGTTCAGCGTAAATCCATATTCCACTGAAGAATGGGACGCTACTTTCGGTAAAGTGTACGGCACTTTGTTCGATGCCGGCTTGCCTTCCATCATGGCTGGTCACATCTCCTTGCCTGAATACGTGAAACACTTCAATCCGGCAGCTACCGTTCAAGAACAAATTATGCCGGCTACTTTGAACAAATACATCCTCACTGATCTGTTGCGCGATAAAATGGGCTTCAACGGTCTTGTGGTTACCGATGCCAGCCACATGGTTGCGATGACTTCCGCCATGAAACGTCAAGATATGCTGCCGACAGCTATCGCAGCAGGTTCTGACTTATTCTTGTTCTTCAACGATCCGGACGAAGATTTCCAATGGATGTTGGATGGCTACAAAAACGGCGTCATCACGGACGAGCGTTTGGAAGAAGCTTTAACGCGTATCTTGGGCACAAAAGCTGCTCTGGGCTTGCACAAAAAAGCGAAAACAGAAATCTTGCCTTCCAAAGAAGAAGCGATGGCTAAAATCGGTTTGCCTGAAAATAAAGCAATTGCAGTTGAGGTTGCCGACAAAGCGATCACTTTGGTCAAAAACAACCAAAATATCTTCCCGATTTCGCCGGAAAAAACAAAACGTGTCCTTTTGGTCAATGTTGAAGGCCATAAAGGCGGATTCGGCGCAATGATCGGCGGAGAAGCTGTCCGCCCTGTCGATACATTGAAAGGCATCCTGGAAGCGGAAGGCTTTGAAGTTTCTATCTGGGAATCTACAGAAGAACGCATCAACAAATTGCCGGAAGAAGAAAGGGCCGCTGCCGTTGCGAACGTGTACGCTCAAAAACGTCCGATCAAAGATTTGATTGCGGCTTACGATTTGGTAATCAACGTAGCTTCTGTTCAACCGAACACGGATCAACGCATTCAATGGCCTGCTTCAAAAGGGACACCGGACATTCCTTTCTATGTCCATGAAATCCCGACAATCTTTGTTTCTGTCCAAGCACCGAACCATTTGGCTGACGTGCCGCAAGTACAAACATACATCAATACTTACGACAGCAAAGACTTCACTTTGCAAGCCTTAGTCAATAAAATGGTTGGCCGTTCCGAATTCACTGGCGTCTCTCCAGTTGACGCGTTCTGCGGATTCTTGGATACGCGTTATTAATCGATAAGTAAAAGCTTCACAAGTTCGCGCTCCGCGGGCCTGTGGAGTTTTTTTTAGTGTTGATGCACTGTCCCGCCAACCTCCATTCCTGAAAACATATTTGCAAGTGCATGGCAGTGGTGATAAAATGAAAGCAAATTCATTTAGCAAAAAATGAATAATAGAGCCTGGAAACGGCCCGAATGCGTAAAGCCAGAGGAGGCAAAACGATGAATAATGAATTGAAAGAAAAGATTCTGAAGATTATCGAAAAAAACAACAAATTAACTGACGAAGAAGTGGCGGTCATGTTGGGTGTTGACACAGAAGAAGTGGCGATTGCAGTTAAAGAGCTGGAAGCGGACAAAATCATCTGCGGCTACCATACTTTGATCAATTGGGACAAAACCGGCGATGACGAAGTTTCTGCCATCATCGAGCTGCGCGTAAATCCACAAAGAGGATCCGGCTTTGACCGAATTGCGGAAAAAGTCTATCAATTCCCGGAAGTGGAGACCGTTTTTCTGATGTCCGGCGGTTTCGATTTTATGGTGCAATTGAAAAAAGCACCGATGAAGGAAATTGCGCTGTTTGTCGCAAAACGCCTATCTGTCATCGATGAAGTACAATCAACCACTACTCATTTTGTATTGAAACGTTATAAAGATCACGGCACGTTGTTCGTGGATGAGGGTGACGACAAACGGATGGTGCTGACTCCATGAGAAATCCGATAAATGCTAAGGTGCGGGAAATCAAACCTTCCGGCATCCGGAGATTTTTTGATATTGCGAATGAGATACCTGGAGTAATTTCTTTGGGGGTAGGTGAGCCCGACTTTGATACCCCTTGGATTGTGCGTGATGAAGGCATGTATACCCTCCAAAAAGGGCGTACATTCTACACTGCAAATGCCGGACTGGCAGAACTTCGCCAAGAAATCTGCCGCTATCTGGAACGTCGCTACAATTTGAACTATTCCCCCGAAGATGAAACGGTCGTTACGGTTGGCGGAAGTGAAGCCATCGATTTGGCTTTACGTGCCATGTTGGATCCGGGTGATGAAGTCGTTTATGCGGAACCGTGCTATGTTTCCTATCTTCCGTGCATCGTGCTGGCTGATGGGGTTCCCGTCGCCATCCCGCTGCAGGAGAAAAACCAATTCCGTTTGACAAAAGAAGAATTGGAAGCGGCGATTACACCGAAAACAAAAGTACTGATCCTTTCTTATCCCAACAATCCAACCGGCGCCGTTATGTCCAAAGAGGATCTGGAAGCAATCGCCGAAGTCATAATCGCCAATGACCTTTTCGTCATCACGGATGAAATCTATAGTGAACTTTCCTACAATGGAGATCACGTCAGTATCGCCTCTTTACCGGGGATGAAGGAACGGACCGTATATATCAACGGATTCTCGAAAGGGTTCGCGATGACGGGGTGGCGTTTGGGCTACGCAACTGCTCCGCCAGTCATTATGGAGCAGATGATCAAAATTCATCAATTCGCCATCATGGCCGCACCGACAACAAGCCAATACGCCGGTATCGTTGCGTTGCGGAACTGCGATGACAATGTTGCCGAGATGCGCGAAAGCTACAATCAACGTCGCCGTTATTTAATGAAAATTCTGAAAGATTTGGGATTGCCGTGTTTTGTACCTTACGGCGCCTTTTATATCTTCCCGAACATAACCGAATTCGGCCTGACTTCTGAAGAGTTTGCTACCCGCTTGGTCTTGGAGGAGAAAGTGGCTGTTGTGCCCGGATCCGCCTTCGGAGAGAGCGGAGAGGGCTTTATCCGCATTTCCTACGCTTATTCCATCGAAGAGCTGAAGGAAGCATTCGAACACATTAAAAGCTTTATCGAACGCCTACGTGCAGAGAAGAAAAGCAATCAATAAGTAGAAAGACTGCAGAGTTGCGTTCCTAAGCAATTCTTGCGGTCTTTTTTGTACCTTGCTTGGGTCGGAAATGGTTATGTATCAGGAATTTTGGACATTTTTATATTTTTTGAATAAAAATGGTTTACAAAATATACCCCATAGGGTATTATAAGTCCATAAGCGATTGATACTACTTACAAAAAAGGAGCCAAGTATGCTATTTAACTTATTCAACAGTATGCCTTCCGTTTCCACAAAGGAATTGGAAGCCAAATTAACCGAAAAACCACAAATAATCGATGTCCGTGAACCGAACGAATTCATCGGAGGACATATTCCGGGAGCAAAAAATGTTCCGTTGAGAAAAGTGGAATCATATACCCCTAAGGGTAAAGTTTATGTAATTTGCCAATCAGGTGCTCGCAGCAAACGTGCAGCGACTATCTTAAAATCTAAAGGCTACGATGTAGTCAATGTCAAAGGTGGCATGTCCGCATGGTCAGGTACTACAAGAGGAGGAAAACTATGATGAAAATTGTTATTATCGGTGGAGTGGCAGGCGGCATGTCCGCTGCAACACGTTTGAGAAGATTGAATGAGGATGCAGAAATCATCGTATTGGAAAAAGGACCTTTCGTTTCCTTTGCGAACTGCGGTTTGCCTTACTACGTTTCAGGCGATATCCAAGAACGCAGCGATCTTTTGGTACAAACTCCTGAGCAATTGCGCGCTCGTTTTGATTTGGATGTCCGTCCTTTCAGCGAAGCGATCGCAATCGATCCGGACAAAAAAGAAGTGACAGTCCGTTCAAAAGAGGGCGAATACCAACTGGCATATGATAAAGTCATTTTATCCCCAGGCGCGAAACCATTCGTACCACCAGCAGAAGGTCTGTCTGAAGCCAAAAATATCTTCACGATGCGCAATGTGCCGGATGTGGATGCTGTCACAGGTTTCATCCTTGAACATAAACCGAAAAAAGCGGTTGTTATTGGAGCAGGATTCATCGGTCTTGAGATGGCTGAGAGCTTAGCGCACCGCGGCTTGGCTGTGACGATCGTCGAAAAAGCACCGCATGTGTTGCCTCCTTTCGATGAAGAAATGGCTGCCTACTTGGCGGATGAGTTGAAAGCGAATGGCGTGACACTGTATACAGGCGTTGCGGCTACAGCTTTCCAGAATGAAGGCAAAACAATTATCCTGGAAAACGGTGTAGAACTTGAAAGCGACTTGACCATCATGTCAGTAGGCGTCCAACCTGAAAATAGCTTGGCAATTTCCGCGGGCATTGAAACAGGCATGCGCGGCGGTATTCTGGTGGATGAAAACTATGAAACAAGCAAAAAAGACATCTATGCAGTCGGAGACGCAATCATCGTGAAGCAACAGATCACCGGTGAAGACACCATGATTGCCTTGGCTTCGCCTGCGAACCGCCAAGGACGCCAAGTAGCTGACGTCATCAGCGGCTTGAACAGAAAAAATAAAGGCAGCATCGGAACCGCAATCGTGCGTGTGTTCGGTTTGGCCGGGGCTTCCACAGGCCTGAACGAACGCCAACTGCAACTGTCAGGAAAAGAGTACGCAGTCGTGCATGTCCAAGGAAAGAGCCATGCCGGATACTATCCTAACGCATCCGCAATCGTCCTGAAATTGATTTTTCATCCGAAAACAGGTGAAATCTTTGGAGCGCAAGCTATTGGTGCGGATGGCGTAGACAAACGCATCGACATCATCGCTACAGCAATCAAAGGCAACTTGACGGTCCAGGATTTACCAGAATTGGAATTCACTTATGCACCGCCGTTCGGATCAGCCAAAGATCCGGTCAACATGGCTGGATATGCTGCCACGAACATCATCGAAGGTGTTTCTGAATCCATCCAATGGTATGAACTGGAAAAGATGCAGGAAGCAGGCTATCAATTGTTGGACGTCCGCGGTGAGGCTGAAATCGACAGATTAGGTGCCTTGAATGGCGCCATCAATATCCCTGTCGACGACTTGCGTGCACGAATCGGGGAATTATCAAAAGAAACACCAATCATCGTCAGCTGTCTGAGTGGATTGCGCAGCTACATCGCTGAACGTATCTTGAAGCAAAATGGCTTTACAGTAAAAAATTTAGATGGTGCATTTAGCTTATATGCAACCGTCAGACCAGAAAAGGTGGTAAAATAATATGTATCAATCAATTACAATGCCGGAATTCGAACAATTATGGAAAAAAACTCCTGTCAAACTAGTGGACGTACGAGAAGCAGATGAATTTGCACATGCGCACGTCGATGGCGCCATCTCTATGCCTTTAAGCGGTCTGGAAGACACTGCAGATCAACTGGAAAAAGATGAAAATTACTATGTTATGTGCTTGAGCGGTGCGCGTTCAACGGCAGCTTGCCAATATCTTGCTTCAAAGGGCTACAAAGTGACGAACGTGATGGGAGGCATTTCGGCCTGGAGGGGTGAAGTTGTGTGAATCAATACAACAAAAATATAATCAACCGCATTAAGCGGGCGGAAGGACAAATGCGCGGCATCCTTGCCATGATGGAGGACGGAAAGGACTGTTCCGACGTTGTGACACAGTTGTCAGCAGTCCGATCCAGCATCGACCGCGCAATGGGCATCATCGTTGCGGAAAATCTGGTTTCCTGTGTCAATGACCAGGAAAAAGACAATATTTCCAAAGAAGAAAGCGTTCAACAAGCAATCAACCTATTGGTTAAGAGCAGATAGAACGAGAGAGCGTGATGGTCTGCGGTAGGGGGGAGCATTAAGAGGACAAGCGCAAAGTGGTCGCTTTTTGACCATGTGCGCTTGTCAGCTTAAGCGCAACCCCCTGCAGACCAGAACGCGTTTACGAGAGAGCGTGATGAATCCCGGGTAGAAATCGAGCACTAAGAGGATATTACGAGAACGGCCGTTTTTTGGCCGTGACGTAATATCAGCTTAGGCGGAGATTTCTGGGAATCAGAACGCGTTTGCGAGAGCATATGACGAAAATAATAGAAGAGAGGGCTGGTCTCATGTGAGATGGCCCTCTTTTTGCGAGGAGAGCGATCATACCGGTCTCAGGTCGATTCAGTCGGGTTATCGGACAATCTCTGGGTAAGCACCCTCAGCTCCGGCGAAGGGCCCCAGCCCGGAGCTGATCGGTAGCTTTCAGCCGCACTTCCGGAGAGGCTTCTTTCATCGGAGGAAACAACTCAGAATGTGGCCGAACTCCGGCGAAGCCTCCGCTCGCCGGAGCACACATCAAAAAATGAATACCGTCCTCCAACAGACAATTATTTTGTCTTCATTCTCCATTCTGATACACTGAACATAAAGAAGTTTCTTATATTCTGGATGGGCAGCGCTGTGTTATCAGAGAGGGTGTTTTTCAGTTGGGAAAAATAATTGAAGTCAAAGGCTTATCAAAGCGTTTCGGAGATGTGCAGGCGGTCAAGGATATCGATTTCCACGTGAATGCCGGTCAGCTTTTTGCTTTTTTGGGACCGAATGGGGCAGGAAAGTCAACGACAATCGATATCATCTGCACGCTGCTGCAGGCGGACAGCGGTGAAGTCAGGATTAACGGTTATACTTTGGGGAAGGATGACTTTGCGATCAGGTCCGATATAGGCGTCGTCTTCCAAACAAATTTGTTGGATAAACTGTTAACGGTCAAGGAAAACCTTGTGGTGAGGGGGAGCTTTTACGGACTGTCCAAATCGGATTGGGAGCCGGCTTTTCTTCGAGCAACGCAGGCTGCAGGAGTAACGGAGTTTTTGGATAGGCCCTACGGAAAGTTGTCCGGGGGCCAGAAGCGGCGCGCGGATATCGCGCGGGCCTTGATCAATACGCCAAAGATTCTTTTTTTGGACGAACCGACGACTGGATTGGATCCCCAAACCCGCAAGAATGTTTGGGATACGATCCGGAAACTCCAAGCGGAACACGGGATGACGATTTTTCTGACGACCCATTACATGGAGGAGGCGGCCAGCGCAGATTATGTCGTCATCATCGATGAAGGCGAAATCATCGCGGAAGGGACCCCGGATGCGTTGCGGGAAAGGTACAGCTCTGACGTATTGAAGATGCGGACGGAAGCTATTTCCGAAGTGAGCCGTATTTTGGATGCGCATCAGATGCAGTATGAGCTGCAACAAGATCTTTTCCGTGTGAAATTAGGCAAAACATTGGAGGCCCTACCCATTCTGGCGCAATGCAAACCTTACCTTACTTATTTTGAAGTGGTGGCGGGTTCGATGGATGATGCCTTCATTGCGATCACAGGAAAGCAGGTGCAGGAATGATACCGATTGTCGGACGCAACATTAAAATATTTTTCAGGGATAAGGCGAACGTCTTCTTTTCCTTGTTGGCAGTGCTGATCATCATCGGACTCTACGTCTTTTTCCTGGGCAAGAATTTGACTAGTGGTTTAGGGGATTCGCCAGGTGCGCAGTACGTCATGGACAGCTGGATCATGTCCGGTGTCATCTCGGTTTCTGGTGTGACAACGACGATGGGGGCATTCGCTGTCATGATCGATGACCGGGCCAATAAAATATTGAAGGACTTTACGGTATCGCCGATCCGTTCAAGCAAATTGGCGGCAGCCTATATTCTGAGTTCGGTGGTTGTGGGCTTCATCATGAGCCTCGTCACGTTCGTGTTGGCCGAAGCTTATATCTTCCTCAACGGTGGAGAATTGCTGGCTCTGGTTGCTATGCTGAAGATGCTCGGACTGATCTTGCTCACCGTGTTGACAAGCAGTGCGATGGTCTATTTCCTGACTTCCTTCTTCAAAAGTCAAAACGCTTTCGCGACCGCCAGCACAATCCTCGGCACCATCATCGGCTTCCTTGCCGGGGTCTATGTGCCGATCGGACAGTTCTCGGACAGTGTGCAGACAATCATCAAACTTTTTCCGATGACCTATTCAGCTTCCTTGATGAGGCAAGTGATGATGGAGGAACCTTTGAAAATCTCGTTCGAGGGTGTTCCGGTTGAAGGGGTGGATGCTTTCAAACTGATGATGGGCCATACTATCCGCTTCGGGGAATCCGCAGTGACCCCCTTCACCAGCATCCTCATCCTGATCGGAACGGCATTGGTGCTTTACGGGCTGTCTATCCTGAACATCTCCAGAAAAGCGAAATAAGCAAAGAACCGATGGCACTCCATGCGAGGCCATCGGTTCTTTGTTGATCAGAAAAGATTTTTGATTTTCTCGATGTTTTTGATGATCACGGATGTTGTGCCGTCGGGATTGTTGATGAATTCCACGACATCCGGGTCTTTGTAAAGCTCAAGCGGAATGCTGATTTCAATGCCGTTGTCGAGACGGAATTTTTGTTTGGAATATTTCGGACCGGCGACTGCCGCTTCCGCAGGGGCCCGGTCGACGTAGCCCAGTTCCTCGACCTGTTCGAAATACTTCTGTTTTTTGGCGAAGTTATCGCCGAACAAGGCTTCAGCGATTTTTTCGTTGTCGATGAGGTTGTCTTCCTGCATGCTCGTGACGATGGCTTCCTTCGTTTCGGCCAATACCTGGAATTCCTCGTCGTTGAAGGCTTTACTTGTCTTTTGGACAGCCTTTTTGATGATCGAGATATTCTCCTTCAGACTCGGTTTCGGCGTGTCTTCGAGGAACATCTCCGTGAAGTAATTCACCTTTTCGCCCAGTTCGGCGATCATGTGTTTTTTCTCGATGACATGGTAGACCATCTGCTCCAGATTCACGACAAGGCCTTCCTGAATAGCTTGTCTTTGCGAAGGCAGGATGGCGCGATTCAAGATAATCTGGTTGGTCAAAAGGTCCCCTTCGTAGGAAACGAAGTGCGTATAGCTGTCCGAGTAATTCAGCTTGAACACCCCAAGACAAGGTACTTCATCCAATTCAAAATATGCGATCAGCAGATCCGCAGGCGGGATTTCGGGATTCAATTTCGTCAGGTTGAAGAACTTTTCCGCCAAGGCTTTTGTGCCTTCAACGAAATCGCTCTGGCAATTCTTGAACAGGGCAGCCAGCGGATTGTCCTCCTCCAGGATCCCGTCCTTCATGCTGTCGGAATCTTCTACCTTTGCGACCATCGCTTCGATGTATTCAATCATCATGCGTTCTGATGTATCCAGACCGGCATAGGAAAAAATCGGTTCATTCGTATTGATGTCCAAAATGTGTAAAATGGCTTCTTTAATGCGTATCAAATTGTTCTACCTCCGTTTGTTTTCACGCTTATCAGTATCCCACAAAATCGCTCTTCGGACAAAGTAAAATTATCAGCTTTCTATTTGCCGTGCCATCGCATATAATGATTTTATTTGAAAAATGATAAGGAATGGAGAGATGGAATGTCTCAATATAAATCCGGTGTGTTGTTCACCGTTGTAGGAGCCCTGTTGTGGGGGATTTCGGGGACCAGTGGACAGTTTCTACTGCAACAACGCGGGTTGACATCCGGCTGGCTGGTTGCCGTCAGGATGCTGATGGCTGGCTTGATTTTGTTGTTGCTATGCTACAAAAAAGAAAAGGACGCCATCTTCCGCGTCTGGAAAGACAAGCAGGACCGCAGAGATTTGGTGCTTTTCGCAGCTTTGGGACTGTCTTTTTGCCAATACACTTATTTTGCGACCATCAGCCATTCGAATGCAGGAACGGCTACAGTTCTGCAATTTTTGGCCCCTGTTCTGATCATGGTTTATCTTTCTGTCAAAAATAAACATTTACCGCGGCCAGCTGAAATGGCGGCCATCATTTTTGCGGTCGTCGGTATTTTTCTATTGGCCACACATGGTCGGTTCGATAGTCTGGCCATATCGCAGGAAGCGTTGCTGTACGGACTATTATCGGCTGTGTCCGTTGTCATCTACAATCTCCAGCCTGCCCGACTGATCAGAACCTATGGGACGCTGCTCTCGTTGGGATGGGGAATGCTGATCGGGGGCGTGCTGCTCGCAATAGTGTATCAGCCTTGGCGGATCATCGGCACTTGGGACCTAGCGGCATTTGCTGCCTTGATTGTCATCATCCTCTTTGGGACGGTCATTTCCTTCAGTCTCTATCTGGAAGGGGTACATCGCATCGGAGCAACGGTCGGAAGCCTGCTCTCATCGGCCGAACCGCTTTCCGCCACTTTCCTTTCCGTTTTTTGGCTCGGGACCAGTCTGCATTTGACGGATCTGATCGGCATTGCCTTGATCTTGTCGACTGTGTTCCTGTTGACGCTGAAATCAAAACCAGCGAGAGCGAACGAGGCTGTCCAAACTGAACCGAAAATTTGATTGCAAAAAACGTGGTGCTGAAATAGCAATGTCATTAACTTAATCAACTTTACAACTGCCAAAAAAGCGAGGATGCATTATGCATTCCCGCTTTTTTTGATGTGCGCCCGGCATGGGTGATAACTTGGTGGTGAAAGTCCACTACAGGCTTTGCAGTAGGAACTGTTAGCGAATGACAAGGGTGT
>NZ_JBSQPW010000023.1:0-68719 GCF_055118575.1 Trichococcus sp.
ACTGAAGCTTTCGAAGGCCGTTTTGACCTGGCCCTTTTCGATCCACTCACCGGTCAAGGGATTTTCGCTATCGCATTCCAGCACGAACATGCGGTGCTGGAAAGTACCTTTGGCGACCTTATCCGTTCCGGCAGCGGCGAAATAGATATACCAGCGTCCTTGGACGAAATGGATTTCCGGCGCCCAGATCAGGCTGCTCATCGGGCCTGTTGCGTGCGCCTGCCAGACGCTGGCGCGCTCCCCGTCTTCCAGTCCGTCCAGGCTTTTCGCCCGGCGCACTTCAATTTCCTGATAGCCCGGCACCGAGCCAGTGAAATAATAGTACCCGTCCGTATGTTTGTAGACCCAGGGATCCGCTCTTTCGATCACGATCGGGTTTTTGTATGTTGTCATAGCCTTAACCAAAGCATCCACCTCTTTATTCTTTTACTCTAATCTCCTGTTGTTTTGATACCGAACAGAACTTCCCCTTCATCGGACATCCCTGAAAAAGTCGTTGTTTCGCCTCCCTTGACTTCATCCCATTGTCTGATGAAGTACCCCTTGTATTCGTTGAAATTCAGGACCAGACTGGATTCATTCGGCAGTTCTGAACCTTTCCAATAGCCGCCACCTTGCCCGTATGCCAGGTGCGATGCTGTCAAAGTCAGCTCGAGTTCTTCTTCGTATTCGGCATCAATTGCGTTATCCATTTTATAGAAAGTGTAATCTCCTGCTATTTCCTCTGACTCCAGAGGCTGGAGTGACTCTCCAGCGTACCGTAATGGCGTGATAAGCGGCCATCCGTCCGAATTGAAGAACAACTGATGCACCCGCACTTCGTTTTGCTCCCCTTTGTTGGGGAAACGCGCATGAAAGATGATATAGTACTTGTTTGCCGCTTCATCATAGTAGGCTGAATTGTGTCCAGGCGACACATAGCCACCGACCGGGATATCCTGTTCATTCATGATTTCAAAATTGCCGATAAGTTTAGTTCCGTAATTTTCTATTGCCTCATCATCGAAGAAGCTGCCTTCTTCACCTTTGGCATCGATCATCGCATTTCCATTTGCGTCCTCATACGGCCCATCGGGATTCTTGGAGCGCGCGACCCGTATGTTATAGCCGCCGGTTGCGTCCAAACCGCCGAACGACAAGAACAAGTAATAATATTCCGTGTCTTTGTTGTAAAGGATATATGGGGCTTCAATCCTACTGTGGTTGCCGCCTAATAATTTTTTCCCATAACCTTGATTTTCTTTGGGAAAGCCTGTTGCGGAGTCCATTTCAAGAATGAAAATCCCGCCTGAATAGGAGCCGTAAACCATCCAAAGCCTGTCTTCCTCATCGTAAAAGACATGGGGATCAATGACATTCGGCTCTTCTGTCGCGTCGAATGTTTCCCCGGTTACACTCTTGGTGCCCGATGTCAAAAAGATACCTTTATCCTCATATGGCCCTTCAATCGAATCCGCTACAGCCACTCCCAAAGTCGACAGCGGGCTGCTGCCCTCACAGGAGCAATAATAAAGATAATATTTTCCGTCCTTCAGTTGCGTGATATCGCTCGCCCAGAGTGTATCCGTTCTGGAATAGTCGAAGCTTTCCGCCAATGAAACATTGACGTCCTTAAACAAGTTGCTTGAAGACACACTGGTCGACAATTGCTCCCAGTTCATCAAGTCAGGGCTCTTCGCAAAAGCCAGATGCGAACCGATGACATAATAGTGATCGTCTGCATAGATGATGGACGGGTCATGGACTGCAGCTTCCTGAAAATCTTGATTCAGACTGACATTCTGGTTCGACTCACTATTCGAATCTTCCATCTCACCCCCGCAGCCGGCCAACAAAACCGCGGCTGTCAAACCAAAAAGTATCTTTTTCCGCAAAAGTACAACCCCACCTTTCTTTTCTCTATTAGAGTGACATTTGATTTGCCAATCGGATCGCTTTATTGCGTGATTGGTAGATGACGAACAGCACCGAATAGATGATGATGCCGATAACATCTAGAGTGACTACCGAGAAAAGCAATAATCCGCCCAACCAAAAGACCACTCTTTTTTGGATCTGATTATTCCGCATGCGACGCACAATGATGAGATTGAATACGCCTATGATCAACTGCAGAATCCCATACCCGACTGCAATGGTGTAGACGGAGTCGATCAAAGAACCATCGAAATTGATGTCGGCTGACATGCCGGAAGACAGTGCCCCGATTCCGGATGTCTTGATCCACGTTGCATATCCGAGTATCGTTACCATTCCGTTGATGAGATTCCAGATGGCGCCGCCTCTTAACAGATTTCTTTCCAAAGTCCTTTTCATCTTTTAACACCCCGTTACTTAATACCTACATTCAGATTCAATGAATCAATGAAATACTTTTGCGCAAACACGAACAGCAGCACGGTCGGAATCATCGCGATTACCGCAGCCGACATCAATTGTCCGATCATTACGTAATTGCCGTACAGGTCCTGCAGCAATTGTAGCCCTGCGGTAATCGTCATTTTTTTGACGTCACTCAAGACGATGGTTGGCCAGAGGAAGTCATTCCAGGAACCGACGAAAGAAAACATCCCTGCAACAATCAGAACCGGTTTGACCAAAGGCAAGATGATGTTTTTGTAAATCACGAAATCCGAAGCGCCATCCATTCTTGCGGATTCATCGTATTCCGCCGGGATATTCTGCATGAATTGACGGACCAAGAAAACATTGCCGACTCCGCCCAAACCAGGGATGATGACTGCCAAGTAGGTATTCACCCAACCAAGCGAATCGACTATTTTATAAGAAGGAATGATATTCACAGCTGACGGGAACATCGAGATGGCAAGTACGCCATAGAACAAAGCATCCCGCCCTTTGAAATTGACCCTTGTGTAGCCGAATGCAGCCAGCGAGACGACCACCACAACCAGCAAGGCGTGCGTTGTCGAAACGAACAGGGAGTTGAAGAACCAGGTGATGATTGGTGCACTGGATGTATTCTGCAGAAGCTTCAGATAATTAGTGACAATCCAGTTGGCTGGGAACATCCGGAAACCCACTTCCATGATGTCGCCTTGGGATTTGAAAGAAGTGAACAGCCCAAAAAGTGCCGGGAACAGCCAGACAAGCGCCAACAGAATCAGGAAAGCATACGCCAAATATTTGGAAACATTGTTTTTTTTCATGTATTTCACCCCTTCGATCTTTTCGTCATGACATAGAATTGCAGGGCTGATACTGCGAGAATGACCAATCCCAATAAGACGGCCATCGCTGAAGCCATACCCGCAACGGATTCACCCGATCCAAATGCCAGATTGCGGATATACATCATCAGTACCGTGGTGGACTGATTCGGTCCCCCGTTCGTTGCCATCAAAGGTTGAACGTACACGTTGAAAGCCCCGGCAGTGGACATGACGAATGTGTAGAATAATGGAAAACGGATGGAAGGAAGCGTAATGCTGATGAATTTCCTGATTGCACCCGCTCCATCGATTTCGGCGGCTTCATAGAGGTCTTCCGACACGCCCGCCATCGCGGAACGGTAGATGATCAGATTGCCGCCTATCGCTCCCCACATCGACATCACGAAAATGACGATCCAAGCATAAGGCTGTTGCGCTGTCCAAACGATATCGGAATTGACCAAGTTATTCATCGGACCCAATCTCGGATTAAAGATCAAAAGCCAAATCAGAGCACCCGCTGAAGCGGAAACCAGCCCAGGAACATAAAAGATAGCCTGGAACAGACCTTTGAATTTAAGGCCTTTGTGCTGCATGACGGTCGCGATCAACAACGGGAAGAGAATTTGGAACGGAATCGTGTAGAGCACAAAGAGCAAGGTGTTTTTCAGACCATTCCGGAATTGGAAGTAGAAAGTCGAATCCTGATCCAACAGAATCGTCTTATAATTGTTCAAGCCTACCCAAGTCTGGTCGGAAATCAAGTTCCACTGTGTGAATGAAGAATAAATACCGTAAACGATCGGCAAAAGTACAAATACAAAGAACAAAATCAAGTGTGGACCAATGAAGTACAGAAATTGAAAGCTTTTTTTCTTGTTGCCTTTAGCGTTGGTGTTTGTTGATACAGCTTCAGATGTTTGCATATTATCTTCCTTTCAAAAAAATTCATACAGCGATTCTGATTAAGAACGCCGTATGAATTTTTTTAATTACTTCCTTCTCATACTTTAGCGTTCAGCAAATCAGCTGGCATTTTCAGCAATCAAGTCTTCGACTGTTTTTTGCGCTTGATCTAGGCCCTCATCGATTGTGATGTTGCCGTAGATCATATCGGATAGAACAGTTCCCAAGGCCGATTCAACATAGCTGTAATATTTGTAGTCAAAAATGTAGGAAGCTTCCTTCTCAACATCAGAGCTAGTGAAGAAAGATTGCGGATACTGCTGATACTCTTCGCTCTCGAATACTTCTTTACTTGCTACGATTTGACCAGCACCTGCCCAGTCGATTGAGTTTTCACGCATCCAGCTCAAGAAATCAGCGATTCCCTGCTCTTTTTCATCTGTTCTGTCTTCGTTGTTCAACAATGAGAACAAGTGGGCAGAAGAACGGTTCGTGAACTTGTCAGGTGTAACAGAATAGATGTTGGTCACGCCGAAGTTCAAACCTTCAACGGAACCATGTGCTGTTGATGTCCAGGTTCCGTCAGTCGAGAACAATACATCGCCCGCTTGGAACATTGCGTAGCCATCTTCTCCGTAAGGTGACATCAGGCCGGCATCCGCAACAGATTTCAATTGTTCCACTACTGAACGCATCGCATCCGTGTTGATAGTAGGATTTCCGGCTTCATCAGAAATATCACCACCCGCATTGACGACATTCGCCAATGTTACCCATTCGATCAAGGCGTTGTTGATTGCATACTGGCCTTCATCCAATTTTCCATCCAATGATAGGATTTCCTCAATCGTTACCACATCGTCATCCAAGAAAGTATTGACATCATATTTATCCAATAAATCGGTATTGTAGTACATCGCATTTCCGTGGATATCCAATGGAACTGTGTACTGGGTCCCCTCATAATTCCCGGCATTCCAGGCAACTTCCAGGTAGTTGTCCGCAGACAGATCGGTATTTGTTGCCATCAGGCCTTCGACCGGCTCCAGCATATCCAAATCAGCAAATTGAGGAACACGGTCGGCATGAATCAGCGTCAAATCTGGGATATCTTTACCTGAGTTCATGACTGTATAAATTTTGGTGTACATATCCGCAGTGATGACGCTTTCTACAGGGAATTCAGGATCTGTTTCGTTGTATTCTGCCACCAAAGCGTCCATGTAGGCACCATCGTCCCCGGTCAAGGGATTCCAGAATGTAATCGTATTTGCGTTACCGCAACCTGCCAATAAGGTGATTCCGGCTAAAGTCGCTGCTGATAAGAATTTTCTGTGTGCGTTTTTCATTTTATTTCCTCCATTTATTTGATTTTCAATCTGACAACATTCCAGGATAGCGGTTTCAAAATAGTCGAAAATGTTCCATCTTTCAATACTGCATCCGACTTTTCTTGCAATTTGACCAAATCATGATCGGTTGCGTTCGTATCTTTTTTATCGTATCCGGCCAGCTCCGTTGCCTCTATAATGCTTTCCAGTCCAAATCCTTCTTCTTCAAAAGTAAACGCAATTTCTCTGTCTTCGGATCTGTTTACTGCAAAGATAACCAGTTCACCTGTTTCATCATTGTGCACCGCAATCGTTTCTATATAAGGCACTTCAGCGAAGTCCTTCGATTGATACGTTTCCGATTCAACGCGTGGATTCAGCACAACTCCTCTTCCATAGTTGGATACTTGCATAAAAGGATAGAAGATGGTTTGTTTCCAAGTGTCTCCATTTTTCTCGGTCATGATCGGAGCTATGACATTCACCAATTGGGCCAAGCAAGCGATTTTTACGCGATCTGCATTTTTCAATAGTGTAATCAGCAAGCAACCTACCATAAGGGCATCTTCAAAATTGTAGATATCTTCCAAAAGCGGCGGTGCAATTTGCCAAGGTTCCAATTCCTTGTCCTGATCATTGGAGTGATACCAGACGTTCCATTCATCAAACGAAAGATTGATCTGCTTCTCACTGCCTTTTTTTACCTTAACGAAATCACAGATGGAAACCACAGTCTTGATGAAACGATCCATGTCCAAGGATTGCGCTAAATAATTACCTATGTCATTATCCTTGTTTCCGTAGTAACAATGCAGAGAAAGGTAGTCAACATAGTCATAAGTATGTTCCAGAACGATCCGTTCCCAATCACCGAAAGTCGGCATTTTGCTTGTCGAACTCCCACAAACAACCAATTCAATGCTGTCATCGACCAACTTCATCGCCTTGGCGGTTTCCGCAGCCAATCGTCCGTACTCTTCCGCAGTCTTGTGTCCGATTTGCCACGGACCATCCATTTCATTTCCGAGCGACCACGTTTTGATGCCAAAAGGTTCCGCTGATCCATTTTGCTTGCGCAGCTCGCTCCAATAGGTTCCACTTTCAAAATTGCAGTATTCCAAACATTCCACTGCTTCCTGAATACCGCGCGTTCCCAAATTGACCGCCATGTTGACTTCAGCATTGACTTCTTTTGCCCATTTGGCGAATTCGTGGATACCAACCTGGTTCGTCTCCAGCGAGCGCCATGCCAAATCCAATTTTTTCGGACGCTCTTCTTTCGGACCGATGCCATCTTCCCACTTGTATCCCGAAACAAAATTCCCGCCTGGGTATCGGATCAGCGGTACGTTCAATTCCGCCACCACTTCTTTCACATCTTTCCGGAACCCGTCTGCGTCAGCACTTTCGTGATCCGGCTCATAGATGCCCTCGTAGACGGCCCTTCCCAAATGTTCAATGAATGATCCGTACAATCGTTTGTCTACCCTACTGATGGTATTATGCCTATCAATCGTCAGCTTCGCTTTCATTTGTCCTCCTTACCAACTTAATTAACATAAAAGTTAACTAAAATTAATAATATTAACTTATGAGATAATAATAACTAACCTTGCAAACGTTGTCAACATTATTTGTGTTACTTTTTCGAAATTATTCATTATTTAATTAACACTTTTGTTAATCATGTCCAAAATCGTCATCAAGACTGTTGTTACGCTTTCTTTTTTTTATTTTATGTCCTTACACAATTCTTTTTGTTAACTTCAAGAGTAATGTAAACTCCTCTATTGACAGAAGAGTGATAAACTTTTATATTAATCATATAGAGTAATGAACACCATCATTAACTAAAATAAAAACGAGGTGAGCTTATGCAATTGGACATATCTGAATCATCTTTGGCTGTTTTTGAGGTTTTGGCCAGCGATGTCCGCCTGAAGATCATCCAAATATTATCCAGGCAAAAAATGAATGTGAAGGATTTAGCGCTTGAGCTTAATCTCAGCAGTGCCATCATATCAAAACACATCAAAAAACTTGAAGCTGTAGGCATCATCAAAACAGAAAAGATCCCTGGGGTATCCGGCATGCAAAAAGTGTCCATCCTGAAGGTTGATCACATCGACATCAATTTCCCTAAAAAAATCTATCACTCCTTCGAAACTTTTGATACTGCCATTCCGATTGGGCACTATACCGATTACCATGTTACGCCGACTTGCGGGCTGGCTAACTCAAAAGACTTCATTGGACAGGTCGATGAACCTAAATATTTCATGGACTCCGGCAGGATGGATGCCAGTATTCTTTGGTTCACAGCAGGTTATGTGGAATACAAAACGCCGAATTTCCTGACACCGGATGATACGTTGGAACAGATCGATATCAGTATGGAACTCAGTTCGGAATTTCCTTTCTCTAATGACGTTTGGCCGTCCGACATCACTTTCACCCTGAACGGTACCGAATTGGGCACTTGGACAAGCCCCGGTGACTTTGCCGACACACGCGGAAAGCTGAATCCAGCTTGGTGGCCTTCGAATCTGAACCAATACGGTTTGCTGAAAACGCTAAGAGTAACCCATCACGGCACTTATATGGATGGAGATCCGCTTTCCCAAGTCAGCATCTCCGACCTGAACAAGTCATCCGAAACATGGGAAATCCGTATTGAAGTGAAACCTGATGCGAAAAACGTCGGAGGCGTGACTTTGTTCGGCAAGAAATTCGGAAATCATGACCAGGACATCAATTTCAAAGCCTACTACTCCTGACAAGCATAGGAAAAGCTGCAGCCACTCCTTCTGAGTGGATCGCAGCTTTTTTGGCTTCCCCCGATTCACAGAGGCGCACAGCGGCAAGCGGAGGATGGCCAGTGGCGGAAGGTCTCTGCTCTGGCGAAGCCGCGCTTGCCGGAGAACGGCGGTAACTTGCGGCCGCAACTCCGTCGAGCCCCCGTTCATCGGAGAACGCACCCCTGAATGTAGTCCGAACGCCGGTGAAGCATGTGTTCACCGGCGTTCGGGGATCATTTGCCTCTATCTGATCCGTTTGACCGGATCAACCAACATTTCCGATACAAGTTAGTCTGGACAGTAAGAAAAGCTGAACGGGTTCGTTCAGCCCTGAAAGAAATTTAGGAAATCTGTCCGACTGAGCATCGAAGAGCGCAATAGGACAGATTTATCTAATTTCAAAAATTTTATACTTTCCTAGTATACGGACAAAAAAGCGGTGGCCGTCTCAATTTTCGAGACGGCCACCGTTTTTTTGTTCATCCATTTAAGAAATCTATTTTGCGAATTTAGCTTGGTAGGCTGCAACCACTTTTTCAGTAGTGAAGCCATACTCAGCCATCACCGTGTTGCCGTTGCCGCTTGCGCCGTACGTGTCGATGCCGTAAGCCAGTCCGTCCAGACCGACATAACGTTCCCAACCGAAGGTCGCGCCCATTTCGATGGACATGCGGTTGCGGACTGCGCCAGGCAAGACAGTCTCTTTGTAGGCTGCATCCTGGGCTTCGAAAAGATCGAAACTCGGCATGGAAACGACAGACACGTCCACTCCGGCTTCACGCAATTGTTTTTGCGCTTCCACAGCCAGGTTCACTTCCGAACCGGTCGCGATCAGGATACCTGCAGGTGTTTCGCCTTGTTGCGGAGAAAGCACGTAAGCGCCTTTCTTCACACCTTCGCGGGCCATCTCTTTGGTACCTTCCAAAACAGGCAAGTTTTGGCGTGTCAAAACCAACATCGTTGGTTTGTCAGCTGAAGATACGGCGATTTCCCACGCAGCGCTGACTTCGTTGCCGTCGGCCGGACGCAGCACCGTCAAGTTCGGCATGCCGCGGTAGCTGGACAAGTGTTCAACAGGTTCATGCGTCGGGCCATCTTCGCCGACCGCGATTGAATCGTGCGTCATCACGTAAGTGCCTGGAAGATGCGAAATGGCAGCCAAACGCATCGCTGGACGCAGGTAATCCGTGAAGACGAAGAAGGTTCCGACATAGGTTCTTGTGCCGCCGTGCAGCACGATCCCGTTCATGATGGCAGCCATCGCGAATTCGCGCACACCGTACCAGATGTTGCGGCCGGCATAGTTGCCCGGCTCAAAGTCAGTTGCAGACTTGATCATTGTATTGTTTGAAGACGACAAGTCAGCTGATCCGCCCCAGAAATAAGGTACGGCTTCACCCAATGCTTGGATAGCTTCAGCACTGGTCACACGGCTTGCTTTGGCTGCGCTGCCTACTTCATAAGTCGGCAACTTATCTTGCCAGCCTTCAGGCAATTTGTTAGCCATGGCGTCTTCGAATTGTTGTGCTAATTCCGGATAAGCCGCTTTGTACTCACTGAACATTGCTGTCCATGCAGCTTCAGCCTGTTGGCCTTCTTCGACCATTTTTTCATTGAAACGTGCCGTCACTTCAGCCGGTACAGAGAATGCTTCAGCAGATGAACCGTATGCCGCTTTCGCGAAGGCAACGCCTTCAGCTCCCAATGGAGCGCCATGCACTTTATGTGTTCCAGCATCCGGGGCCCCAAAGCCGATGATGGTTTTGATTTCGATCAAAGTCGGTTTTTCGGTTTCGGCTTTCGCTTCTTCGATGGCTTTCGAGATGGCTTCCAGATCGTTGCCGTCCTTCACCAAGATATGTTGCCAACCGTAGGCTTCGAAACGGGCAGCGACATCTTCCGTGAAGGATTTGGAAGTCGGTCCATCCAATGAGATATCGTTGGAGTCATACAAACCGATCAGTTTGCCCAATTTCAGGTGGCCAGCCAAACTGGCTGCTTCATGGGAGATGCCTTCCATCAGATCGCCGTCACCGTTCAGGAAGTACGTGTAGTGATCCACAACCGGGAAGTTTTCTTTGTTGTAGGTAGCAGCCAAATGTGCTTCAGCCATCGCGAAACCGACCGCATTCGCGATCCCTTGCCCTAAAGGACCCGTCGTCGCTTCCACGCCGTCCGTGTCATGCACTTCCGGGTGTCCAGGTGTCTTGCTGCCGAATTGACGGAAGTTTTTCACGTCATCCAAGCTTACGTTGAACCCGGACAGGTGCAACAAGCTGTACAACATGGAAGAACCATGTCCCGCGGATAATACGAAACGGTCGCGGTCTGCCCATAAACTGTTCTTAGGGTTGACTTTCAAATGTTTTGTCCAAAGCGCGTAGGCCATCGGAGCGGCTCCCATAGGCAAGCCTGGATGTCCTGAATTGGCCTTCTGTACTGCGTCTATGCTAAGTGTACGTACTGCATTAACTGCTAACTCATCAATTTGATCAAACATTTTTTTCCTCCTCAAGATAGTGAATCTAGTATTGAACTCCTAAACGAACACACAACCTGAACTATGCCGGCTTCCCTTGAACGATTCCGTTCGATGGTCGGCCAACCGTTATAATCAAGATTTAATCTTATTATAACATATTTCGGGTCGGTTTATATCTGTTTATTAACTTAGATATGCATCAATAATGGATTATCAATCCGACAGTTTAACCAATCGCTCAATGTCGGCTTCCTTGCGTCTGTTCTCTTCCAATACTGTCAATTTCCTTTTCAACTGACGATAAGCGTACATCATAGGAACAGCCGCCCCGAACCAGGCTACAGGATTGGCAAAGGCGACTGCCTGATATCCTAAGAGACCGGACAATCCTAACGGAACGATGACGCGTGCCACCATTTCCATAACACCCCCAAAAGTAGGCGCCGCATTGTCCCCAACACCTTGCAGCGTATAACGCAAAATAATCAAGGTCGTCAGCACAAGATAGAAACTGGCCGTGGCAATAAAATAGGTTTGCGCATATGCCAATACGGACGGATCATTTTGGCCGAATAACAGCCTAATCAGATCCGTGCCGTACAACAAAAGCACTGCTCCCAACAGTATGCTGTAGGCAAAAGACAGCATCAGACTGATACGTGCGCCTGCCCAAATCCGCGAATACAACCCAGCTCCGTAGTTTTGGGCTGCAAAGGTTGCCATCGCGATACCTATGGAAGCTATCGGCAGTGTCGCCATGATGTCCAGTTTTTGGGCGATGGCGTACCCGCCTACCGCATCCGGACCAAAGCCATTCAGACTTTTCTGCAATACAATCGAACCGATTGCAATGATGGATGCCTGTAGACCGATCGGGAGCGAAATTTTCAACGGTAAGGCGAATTCCCCAGTCTGCATGCGCCAATCTTCTCTGGAAAAGCGCAGAATCGCCATTTTCTTGCGAATGTAAACGAAACAGAGAAAACTGGCGAACAATTGTGCAGCAACTGTTGCTAGCGCTGCTCCTGCAACCCCCATTGAAAACCAGACAATGAAAACATAATCCAATGCCACATTCAAAATGGAAGATATCACCAGGATGACCAGAGGCAGTTTGCTGTCACCCAACGAACGCAGGATATTACTCAACAAATTGAATACCATGATCGCCACCGAACCCCACATCAAGGTCAAAAAGTAGGCTTCGGCTTCCTTGCTTATTTCTGCCGGCGTATCCATGAACAGCAGGATGTCTTCAGCGAGCCAAACGCTCAGGATGGTTATCAGGACAGTCATGAAAAGCGTAATCCAAACGCTTATCGTGATGCTCTTGCGGATCCGTTCCTCATTTTTCGTGCCAAAACGTTGCGCTATGACAATCCCCAAACCCGAAGTGACCCCGATCCCGAACCCATGGATAAAAAAGAGCACCCCACCGACTGATCCGATGGCCGCCAGTCCGTCCACACCCAATGTTCTGCCGATGATGATCGTATCCGCCAAACTGTACATTTGTTGGAATATATTCCCTATCAGCATCGGAACCGAGAACAGCACAAGCAGCTTGGCAGGACTTCCGGCCGTCATATCTTTCGTCATCCTCCACCTCCCTCTGTCGCTTGCATGTCTTACTGGTTTATAGTATACCAGAGATGTACGAACAAATTAACAAAAATGTATAAATTGTACCTACAAAAATTATTTTTTACACATTTGGCTTGTTTACGAATCCACTGTCGGTGAGTATTTTTTCGCACAGCGAGTGGCTCAGATAACTTGACTCTGTCGAAACGGGGTTTGTATGTTCCTTGATTCCAGCGACAAATGAAGCAATCAACGGTTCGAATCCTCGCTTGCGGAGTGTTCCTTCCCAATCGCCAAAAGTAACTTGCTGCTTGCCATTTTTTTGTTCGATGGTCATATCGGTCAAATTCAGGACGCGCACAATCCCTTCAGGACTTTGTACTTCCATGACTTCCTGATTGGCCCCGGCTTCATAGTTCATAGAGACGAAACAGGTGGTGCTTTTTGTCTCGAGCATCAGCCAGAGCCGTTTCAATTCCCCTTCGTTTTCGACCAGATGCGATTGCGTCGAAACAATTTCATCATCCAACAGATACAAAGCGGTATCCGCGATATGGATGAACAGATCGTAGACGGCGAAGCGGACGGCTTCAACATTCTTCACGCGATCCTTCTGAATCAGGATCATCTTTTTGTCAGGAATCTCTTTCAGTCGTTCCACCATCGGAGCAAATCGGCGATTGAACCCGGTTGTAAGCAACAGACCTTTGGCGTCCGCCAGCTCAATCAATTCCTTTGTTTCTTCCAGATCATCACTGATGGGCTTGTCCACATAGACCGAAATGCCACGCTCCAGTAACTGGCGGATGATTTGCGCGTGGGCAACGGTAGCCACATGCACAAAGGCAGCCTCGATTCCGCTGTCCAACCATTCCTCAATAGAAGTATATAAATGTTGGAAGCCAAATTTTTTCCCCACAGCATTCAGTGTCTCCTTATTTCTGGAACACAGATGCCATTCCACCTGATCCTGCATCCCGACCATAACCGGCAAATATGCTTTTTGCGCAATGTTCCCTAAACCGATGATTCCAATCTTCATAAATAATCGCCTCCAAACCTGTTTGTTCTTTTTATACCATAATACCGTTGCAAATTCTCGCTAAATAGCGGAAATAATCACGAAATAATAAAAATATATATTTTTCATTGAAATCGATTGCATTCCTGTTCCTTGTTTTGTATAATCTCATTATAAGTTATGTATAGACATAGAAAAGAGGTTGTTTAGATGAAATATGAATTTCCTGCAGGTTTTTGGTGGGGATCGGCAGCAAGCGGACCGCAGACTGAGGGCACGATCCCTGGAGACGGCAAGGGAGAAAACATCTGGGATCATTGGTACAAGCAGAATCCTGAGCTGTTCTTCAATCAGGATGGGCCCGAAGATACATCCTACGTATACAATCGCTACAAAGAAGATATCGCACTCATGAAAAAAACGGGACACACCAGCTTCCGTACCTCCATCCAATGGAGTCGTTTGATTCCGGACGGAGTCGGCGCAGTGAATCAGGAAGCAGTGGCGTTCTACAACAGCTATATCGATGAGCTGTTGGCTAATGGCATCGAGCCTTTCATGAATCTTTATCACTTTGATATGCCGTTGTCATTACAACAGAAAGGAGGCTGGGAAAGCAAAGAGGTCGTGGACGCCTACGCGGATTACGCACGCACCTGCTTCGAACTGTTCGGCGACCGCGTGAAAAAATGGTTCACTCATAATGAACCGATTGTTCCGGTCGAAGGCGGTTATCTCTACCAATTCCATTACCCTAGTGTCGTGGATATGAAAAAAGCCGTTCAAGTCGCTTACCACGAAACCTTGGCAAGCGCGAAGGCCATCAAAATTTATCATGAAATGAACCTTGACGGACAAATCGGCATCATCCTCAATCTGACGCCAAGTTATCCGCGCAACGAGAATGATCCTGAAGACGTCAAGGCAGCCCGTCTCGCTGATGCCTTCTTCAACCGCTCCTTCTTGGATCCTGCCATCAAAGGCACCTTCCCTGAAGATTTGGTCGAATTGCTGAAGGAATTGGACTACTTACCGGAATATACGCAAGAAGAATTGGAACTCATCAAACATAATACCATCGATATTTTGGGGATCAATTACTATCAGCCAAGACGCATCATGAAAAAAGAAAGTACGACGCGCCTGTCGGATAAACCGATGCCGGATGATTATTTCGATAATTACATTTGGCCGGAACGCAAAATGAATCCGTACCGCGGGTGGGAAATCTATGAGAAAGGCATTTACGATTGCCTGATCAACGTCCGTGACAATTACGGAAACCTGCCCTGTTTCATTTCCGAAAACGGAATGGGCGTGGAAGGCGAAGAGCGCTTCGTCAACGCGGATGGTATGATCGAAGATGATTACCGTATTGAATTTGTCCAAGATCATCTCAAATATGTCCATCAAGCGCTGCAGGAAGGATGCAACGTGAAAGGCTACCACATGTGGACGTGCATGGATAACTGGTCCTGGACCAACGCTTACAAAAACCGTTACGGGTTCATTGCGGTGGATCTGGCGGAAGAAGGAAAACGCACAATCAAGAAAAGTGGTTACTGGTTCAAAGAAATTTCAGATAATAATGGTTTTGACGCATAAGTTTTCTAAGAGAGGAATATGACTAATGAATAATTTTATTGATAATTTAGCCGAAAAATTGACTCCACTTGCCGGCAAGCTCGGCTCAAACAGATATTTGTCAGTATTGCGTGACGCTTTTATGCTTTCTTTCCCGCTGACGATGTTCGGGTCCATCGTAGTGGTGTTGAACAACCTACCGTTCTGGAGTGACGACATGAAAGGAACACTCGGCGGCTTATTCGGCAATGGTCAAAATGCTACGATGTCCATCATGACCATCTTCATCACGTTTGGGATCGGGTATTACCTGACTCGCTCCTATGACGAGGACGGTATCTTCGGAGGGGCTGTTTCACTAGCTTCTTACTTGATTTTGACACCATTCAACTTCACAACAGCAGAAGGTGTTGAAGTCAGCGGTGCCCTTTCTTTGGATCGCTTAGGTGCCAAAGGGATGTTCATCGGCATGTTGGCTGCTTTTATCGCAGCTGAGGTCTATGTCCGCATCACCAAAAAAGGCATCGTCATCAAAATGCCTGAAGGTGTTCCTGATGCCGTTGCCCGCTCATTCGCTGCCCTGATTCCGGCAATTTCTACGCTTACCGTTTTCCTGCTGCTTAGTGCATTGGTTTCTGGCGTGTTCACGACAAACTTGCATGATGTGGTCTACACTGTCATCCAAAAACCACTTGTCGGATTGGGAAGCAGTTTGCCTGCAACTCTGATTTCTTTGTTCTTTATCCAAATCCTATGGTTCTTCGGACTACACGGTCAAATCATCGTCAACTCCGTCATGGATCCAATCTGGAACACTTTGGCTTTGGAAAATCTGGATGCTTTTAAAGCCGGCGAAGCCTTACCGCACATCATCACAAAACCTTTCATGGAGACATTCACTGTCGGCCTCGGCGGTTCCGGCATGACACTGATGGTAGTCATCTTGATGGCTTTCGTCATGAAGAGCAGACAAATGAAGGATATCGGTCGTCTGGCTATCGGACCTGGCTTGTTCAACGTAAACGAACCCGTCATCTTTGGTTTGCCGATTGTATTGAACGCATCCATCGCTATCCCTTGGATTTTGACACCACTGATCGTAACGACTGTCAACTACTTGTCGATGGCATCCGGTTTGTTCCCTACTCCAACCGGCGTGACGGTTCCTTGGACTGTTCCGTTGTTCTTCAGCGGCATGATGGCCACAAACTCTATCATGGGCGGCGTACTGCAATTGATTGACGTCGCAATCGTCGGAGTGCTGTGGTATCCATTCCTGAAAGTTGTCGATAAAGCGAATTTGGCAATGACTGTTGAGGAAACTGCATAAGCCGTTTCTGGCTTATTAATGAGATGGCCCGAAGCAGTGCGCTTCGGGCCTTTTCCTTACCTTGATTGATCGAATGTAAAGGTTGCCTTGTTTCAAGTCTAGCCATTACGGTATAATGGATGTTGAAATCGTTTAATTTTGGGAGGTTCAGCAGTCATGAAAAAATACGAAGAAATCGCGGATGAACTGCGCCGCCGCATCGCTGAAGGCGAGTATGCGGAAGATGAAATGCTCCCCGACCAAATCGCTCTGGCGGAAGAGTTCGGCGTCAGCCGCATGACCTTAAAAAAAGCCATCGATATGATCGCAATGGAGGGACTGATCTTCCGCAAACGGGGTGTCGGCACCTTTGTCATCAAGAGCGCTCTGTGGAATAGCGGAGATTCCAAAGCGGATGAGTACGCTGGTCTATCCAAACAGTTTCCGAATAAAACCGTAAAAAGCAAAATCATCCTTTTTGACATCCTGTTCCCTCCAAAAAACATCCAATCCGTGTTGATGTTGGAGGATAATCAGCCTGTCTACCATCTGCGGCGTCTGAGGATCATCGATGACAAACCCTATATACTGGAAAACACCTACTTTGTGGCCGGACTGGTGAAGGACCTGACGGAAGACATTATCCATCGTTCCATCTACGACCATATCCGCGACACCTTAAAGCTGAAAATCGGCGGTGCCTACAGGAAAATCCATGCCGACCGCTCCAAAGAACTGGATTGGGAAGAACTCGAGTGCGATCAACATACTCCGATCCTGGAAGTGGAGCAGGTCGTCTACTTGACTAACGGAACGCCATTCGAGTACTCGACATCCCGCAGTCGCTTCGATACACGTTCCTACACCATCACCGACATCATCAAACAATAAGAAAAGAGGGAAAACATGCAAGAGCCATTGTTCATCCAACCTGTCCTGCAAGAAAAAATCTGGGGCGGCACCAAACTGCGCGACATCTACGGGTACGACATCCCCAGCGAACATACCGGGGAATGCTGGGCAATCAGTGCCCATCCCGACGGAACCGGAGCTGTGGAAAACGGCACCTACGCCGGCACCAAACTGGATGTCCTCTACGTGGAGCATCCTGAACTGTTCGAAAATCCGACTTCGCCCGTCTTCCCGTTGCTGACAAAAATCATCGATGCTGCTGAGGCTTTATCCGTCCAAGTGCATCCCGATGATGCTTATGGACTGAAGCATGAAGGCGAGCTCGGGAAAACCGAATGTTGGTACATCATCGATGCTGATGAAGATGCCGAAATCATCTACGGACACAACGCCCACACAAAAGAGCAGTTTTCCGAAATGATTGCGGAAGGCAACTGGGAGGGGCTGCTGCGCCACGTCAAGGTAAAAAATGGCGACTTCTTCTTCGTTCCGAGCGGCACCATCCATGCGATCGGTGGCGGCATCACAATCCTGGAAACGCAGCAGAGCAGCAACACGACGTACCGCGTCTACGACTTCGACCGCAAGGACGATCAGGGCAACACGCGCGACCTGCACATCCAGCAATCGATTGATGTGTCGATGATCCCACACAAGGACCCATCGAACCACTTCGAAACCAACACATTCGACGGCAATACTGTCACGACTTTCATCGAAAGCGATTATTTTACTGTCCATAAATGGGAGATCCTATCGGAAATGGTCTTCAAGAAAACCGCTCCCTACACGTTGGCAAGCGTCATCGAAGGCAGCGGCAGCCTGACTGTCGCCGGAAAAGTCTATCCGTTGCACAAAGGCGACCACTTCATCCTGCCTGCGACGGTTACAGCTTGGTCGCTGTCCGGCAGCATGGAACTGATTGCCTCGACACCCGGCCCGAAAAACAGCTAAAAAACGCGAGGCCGGCTCATCATCCAATGAGCCGGCCTCTTTTGTTTGTTTTTGAAGCCCTCTCAACAGCTGGTCGTCTATCAAATACGGCTATCTGTAACTTTCTCCTCCGGCGAAGCAAACTTTAACGGGAGCTGGGAAAAAATGCGATTATACGCACGCATCCGGTCAGCGGGCGCACCAAAAAGGCTGCCTCTTATTTCGAGACAGCCCCCGTGTCTGTTAGTTACTCAAATGGATACACAAGGCCCCAGTCTTCACGGACCTTATCCATGACTTCCAGAACATCCAAAGTGTAAGTGAGTGTTTCGTTTGTTGCTCCCTTGAGGATGAGCTCGCTGAAATCAGCAACTTCATAATTCAATGCTTGAGCAGACTCTCCGGCTTCAATGATTGTTTCTTCGCCGTCAAAAGAAGTGAATACGGCTTTTGTCGGCCTTGGATAGTCCATGATCGTCAAGAATCCCTTCTCGAAGGCAACAACGCCTTGTTTCGGCATTTTCGCCCGGAAGGTCAAGGATACCGTCGCAAGTTCCGTTTCATCGTTGCGCAAAATGATGGCCGAAGACTCATCCACGCCGGATTCGTGCAGTTTACCCATCGTCATGATTTCAGTTGGCTTGCTGGTCATGAAATTACGCACGAATGATAAGGCGTATGTGCCGATGTCGAACAAAGCCCCACCCGCCAAGTCTTTATTGAAATAATAAACGGATGGATCGGTGTCCTTGAAACTGCCGAAAGAGGCTTGAATCATCTTCAATGGACCTAAGTCGCTCTCTGCTATCCACTCTTTCAACTTGCGGTAAAGCGGCATATGATAAATGGTCATGGCTTCAGCCAAATAGAGCCCCTTTTCTTCAGCCAATTGGACAAGTTCATCCAACTGCACTTTGTTTACTGTGATGACTTTCTCGCAAAGGACATGCTTGCCGGCTTCCAGACTTGCCTTGATCCATTGATGATGATGACTGTGCGGCAAGGCGATATAAATGACATCGACTGCATCATCCGCCAATAGCTCCATATAATCGTCATAGTAGGTGGGAATGCCATACTGTTCCGCAAATCCCTGTGCCTTTTCCTTCGATCGGGAAGCCACCGCGATCAATTCTGCATTGTCCGCTTGGAAATGAGAAGCGAATTCCGTTGCGATAGTCCCTGTTCCAAGTATTGCCCATCTGATTTTCATACGATACACTCTCCCCTTCTTTTTCGGCCTGTTCGATTGGTGTTTACTCTTTCATCTCATTAGCTAAGATGATTGCACCTGTGATGCCGGCATCATCGCCCAAACCTGGCAAGACGAGGTAATCATCGACAGCAGGGACCGGCACATAATCGGCAAGCAGTTCCGTAAATTTCGCTTTGATGTTATCAAGCATACCAGGCACCTTCATAACGCCGCCACCCAACACGATGCGCTCCGGACGCAGAATGACCGTGTAAGCTTCCAAGGCTTGCCCGATGTAGTAAGCGATGTAATCCCAGACCGCATCGGTAGGCTCAACGTCCTTACCGGCTTTCCCCAGACGGCCATCGATTGAAGGCCCGGCAGCCATGCCCTCCAGGCAATTGCCGTGGTATGGGCAGAAACCTTCATAATGATCATGTTCGTGCGGACGCACCAGAATATGACCCATCTCCGGATGCCCGATGCCTTCCAGTATTTTTCCATCGACGATTGCGCCGGCACCCACACCCGTACCGATCGTGATGTACATGATATTCTTCATCCCTTTTGCAGCACCCAAAGCGGATTCACCCAGGGCAGCACCGTTCACGTCAGTAGTCCAGCCCATCGGCACATCGTAACGCGCCTTCATGGCACCCAAGAAGTCAAAATCTTTCCAGGCTAACTTTGGTGTAGAAAGGATGTGGCCATACGTTTCCGAGTCTTTGTTGACGTCGATCGGCCCAAAGGAACCGATTCCGATTGCAGCTAAATCAAAACGATCAAAAAAAGCAAATACCTGCTCCAGTGTTTCTTCCGGCGTAGTCGTCGGGAAAGCGATCCGCTCCAACAACTCATTTCTTTCATTTCCGACAGCGCATACAAATTTTGTTCCGCCTGCCTCAATTCCACCTACTAGCATAAATTTATCACTCCAATTGATTAGTTTTCGCGTGCGTCGCTACCACCGGATTCGGCTTCCTGCCCGTCCGATTTGTCCTGAAACAGCTATCCCGCACCTCCTCTCATTATACCGTTTTCAGGCGCCAGAATCTTGTTTTTCCGGCAATTTTTTGACGAAATTATGTACTTCTCCAGTAGTGAACCTCGGGGTTAAGTAAATTTTTACTTAATTATCAGAATATTTTACCATTTCTGTTGATTTAATATATTCAAACGCTTACAATAAAAAGTGACCGTAAATAAAATACCAATTAAAATATAGCGGATTGTTGTATCTGCTCAAAAAAGCGAACACGAGAGGGGAAACAAAATGAAAGTATCTGAAGCAATAATCGGGCAAGCCTACGGAAAGGATGTCGTAGCCTACACCTTGACGAATCCCAACGGCGTCTCCCTTACGGCAATGACCTTCGGCGCTACCATAACGGAACTTTTGATGCCGGACAAAAACGGAAAGATTGAGAATGTGATTTTGGCGATGGATTCCTTGGACGATTATGTGACGCATCGCCCGTATTACGGAGCCACTATCGGCCGGATTGCCGGACGCATCACCAGAGGCTCCTTCACTTTGGACGGAACACCGCATCAATTGGTCGTGAATGAGGGCGCCAATCAACTCCACGGTGGCCCCACAGGCTTGGACACACATGTTTGGGATGCGGAAATCGAGGCATCCGCCGATGAAGCCAGCATCCATTTCACGACTACCGATGCGGACGGCACAAACGGATATCCAGGGACACTTTCGGTAACGGTCAGCTACACGCTCACTGCCGAGAACGAATGGAAAATCAATTATCGGGCGACAACCGACCAGCCGACTTTATTCAACCCGACCAATCATGTCTATTTCAACCTGAGCGGGGACATCAACAAACCGATTCTGCAGCACGATCTGCAACTGAACAGCGCGGTTTTTGCCGAATTGGGTGATGAAAATCTTCCTACCGGGGCCTTGCTGCCGGCGGAAGGGACCCCTTTTGATTTCCGCAATGGGGGAAAACTTGCGGTTGCCGCTGAACAGAGCCACCCACAGACCCAAAAAGTCGCCGGTTTCGATCATCCATTCTTGCTGCAGCATGATGCTGGAAAACCTGATGCGATCCTCAGCGATGCAGAATCCGGCCGAAGCGTCAAAATGTATACGGATCAGGATTGCGTCGTGATCTTTATGCACAACGCTGCCATCGATAAGTACACAATCGCAGGCAGCCCGGTCATCCAGTACGCAGGCATCACCTTGGAGACGCAGGCCTTGCCTGATGCCATCAACCAAGAAGGCTTCGGCGATATTGTACTCCGACCGGGTGAAGTCTATTCGGCTGAAACGATCTACAAGTTTGAAGTGTAGGAGTGATTGTTGAAAAAAGAAGGTGGACCGTAAATCATCCGGATGATTTACGGTCCACCTTCTTTTTCTCATGTGATAGTGGCATAAAACCCGGCGAGGGCGGGTTCACCGGGAAATTTTAGCCTGAGAGGATCCGATTTTCCGGTGGAGGTTGCCTTATCGGGAAATCGCAGAAGATTGGAGTCCGATTTCCCGGCGAGAGTCCCCTCACCGGGAAATTTTAGCCTTTCGCATGCCCTGTGCTGTCTCCGGCATCTTTTTAGTTCTGAACATCCGTAATGGATTTTCGGCCTGTCAACGTTGTCTTCGGCTTCAGTTCCACAATCACAACACCCGCCAGAATCAACGTATCTCAGGCTTTTTCATTTTATATTCCCTTATGGACGTATACCCTTACCGCATACTTTTCCAATCTGACTTGTCCATCTTCTTTCCGCTGCGTAAGCATGTCTTCGAGTCCGAAAGGCAAAAGGATCGTCTGTTCCTCTTCCGTAAAGTTCATCACGAATACGTATACTTCCTCATCAGCAGTCCGTACTTGCACAGAAACGCCCTTCTCATGTTCAATCGCAAAAGGTGCCCCGATTCCTGCTTCTTCGGTAATTTCCCTGTAAAGCATTTCATGAAACGCTTGTTCTGTGCGGGCGCCTATCACGTAGGTTCGGCCTTTTCCAAAGCTATGTCTCGTCACAGCTGGCGTATCCTTATAAAAATCATCCTGATAGGTCGCAAGCACTTCGCCATCCGTTACTTTAATCAAAGCAGCGTAATCTTTGACTTCAAAAGTCTGCCCGTCATAAGTTATCCGATTGCTATCGGATGGATAAAGAGTGTCCGTTTCTCCCAATTTCACTCCGCAAATTTCCTGCATGATTTCCGGCCAGCCGCCTAAATAAGTCAAATCATTTTCATCCACAATACCTGTGATGTATGTGGTCACCAACGTTCCGCCTTTAGCCACGAAGTCTTTCAAACGTTCCTGCAAAGCTATAGGCAACATATACAGCATCGGTGCCACCAGCACTTTATAGTTCGAAAAATCTTGTTTCTCGGTGATCACGTCCACAGGAATATCCTGTTCCCAGAAATAGCGGTAATGTTCTTGCGCCGTTTGCGGATAGCGCAGGGTTTCCTTGCTGAAGCCCTGAATTTCTTGAAGAGCCCAATGATTGTCCCAATCATAAAGGACAGCCACTTCTGCCTCACGGAAGCTGCCGGCAACAGGTTGGAGTCGTTCCAGCACGTTCCCTACCTCCGTCACATCCTGGAAGACACGATTGTTTGGATCACGGTCATGATCCACTACCGCACCATGTAATTTTTCTGATGACCCACGTGATTTTCGCCATTGGAAATATAGAATGCTGTCCGATCCGTGCGCAAGCATCTGCACGGATGACAAGAGATGCATCCCCGGACGCTTCGTTTTGTTTACGCCATGCCAATTTACTCCGCTGGGGGTTGATTCCATCAAGAGGAAGGGCTGTTGTTTCAACGACCGATACAAGTCATCGACAAACCCGACCCGCATCGCCAAATCGGCTGTCGTGACGCCCTCTTTATGCCAAGCCGGATAGGCATCCCAACTGATGACGTCGACATGTTCAGCAAATTTGCTGTAATCCAAGGCTTGGAATGGAATCAGCTCGTCGGTATCCGCCATAAAATTGACCGTGATCGGCACATCAGGAGTCAATTCTCGTAAGGGTCTCGCTTCATTTTCGTAGAAATCGATCGTCTGGTCCGTGACAAAACGTCGCCAATCGAGAACCAAGCCGTGCATCTCATGCTCTCCTAAAGGCGAAGGCGATTCGATTTCATCCCACGCTTGGTAACGATGGCTCCAGAAGCTGGTCCACCAAGCTTGGTTCAGTTTTTCCAAATCATTTCCGTATTTCTCTTTCAGCCAGCCGCGGAATGCAGTTTGGCATAGGTCGCAATGGCATTCCCCACCGTACTCGTTCGAAACATGCCACATCAATAAAGCCGGATGATGCCCATATCGTTCAGCCAATTTCCGGTTCATTTGGGCCGTCTTTTCACGGTAGATAGGTGCTGTGAAACAATGATTGTGCCGCCTTCCCTGAAGTTCCTGCTCCCGTTTGCTTGTGACCCGGCGGATTTCCGGATATTTTTTTGCCATCCAGCTTGGTTTTGCCCCGCTTGGGGTGGCCAAAATGATGTTGCCGCCATTGTTATGGATTTTTTCAAAAAGATCATCCAGCCAAGCAAAATCATATTCGCCTTCACGCGGCTCCAATGCGCTCCATGCAAATATCCCTAATGAAAAGGTGTTTGTTTTGGAGAGACGCATAAACTCCAAATCTTCCGCCAGTATATCCGGTCGATTCAGCCATTGATCCGGATTGTAATCACCACCATGAAGAAATTGTTTCTTCTTGGTGACGTATTTTCTCATTGTCATAGTCGAAAACTCCTTTAATAAGATTAACCTTTCGTACCGCCTGCGGTCAGACCGGATACAAAGTTCTTTTGCAACAGTATGAAGATGATTGCTACAGGTAAGCTGATCAAAATGGCACCCGCCGCAAACGTTGTGTAACTGGCTCCCATCACGTCATTGACTAAATTATAGAGTCCGATCGGCAACGTATACGCCTCCGTCTTTCTTAATATCGTCGAGGAAATGACGAAATCCCCCAACGGTCCCGTAAATCCGTTCATGGCCGCCACCGCGATCATCGGTTTGGAAAGCGGCAGAATGATGTCGATGAATATTTTTGTGTGACTCGCGCCATCGATTCGTGCACTTTCGTCCAGATCATACGGGATCGTATCCATGTAGCCCTTCATCAGATAGGTATTCATGGGAATCTGTCCGCCGATGTACAACAGGATCAACAGCACATGACTGTTGACAAGCCCCAACAACTGCGCCAACACGAATATAGCCACTAAAGCCGAAAATTGCGGAATCATCTGCAGCAACAGAAACAGCGTCAGCCCATTTTTTCTTCCTTTGAAACGGAATCTTGAGAATGCGTACCCCGTCAGACTCACACTGATGACTGTTCCGATCATCGTGAAAAGACTGATCTTAAGGGAATTCAAATACCAGGTCCCATAAGGCAAGCTTTTCTTCCCTGCGAAGAGTTCCCGATAATGGTCCAATGTTGGATTTTCCGGAAACATACTTGTGCTGATCAGGCTATTCCCAGGATTAAAACTGGCGCCCACCGTCCACAAAAGAGGGTAGGCAATGATCCCAACAAAGAATGCAATAATCAGGTAGGAAAAGAATAAGCGTGCATATCTGCGATTTTTTGTCGTCTTCATACTTATCTCCTCTCTTGGTTAAACGAATTGGATTTTCTGAACTGCCACATGGCAATCGCGATGACAAAAACAGACAACAGGATCGTGAGCGCTGCAGCCAATGCATATTGGCTGGACTGCATCGTTAATTTGTAGATCCAAGACACAAGAATATCTGTCCCCCCTGCCGTAGAGCCGGGAGTCGCTGGTCCTCCGCCATTGAACAAATAGATGATATTAAAGTTATTAAAGTTGAAGGTGTACTGCGTAATCAACGTCGGTGCCATCGAAGTCAGTATCACAGGCAGCGTGATGTTCATGAATTTATCCCAAGATGTTGCCCCATCAATGACTGCTGCTTCATAAAGATCCTCCGGAATCGACTGCAGAATGCCGGTCGTGACGATGAATATATAAGGAAAACCTAACCAGCCTTGAATAAGGATCAGAGCTACCCTTGTCCACAACGCATCGGTCATCCAAGGGATCGGACTGATACTGAAGAAAGCCAAAATATCATTGTTGATGGCTCCAAAACTATCATTGAACATGCCGGCAAACACCAAGATCGTCACAAACCCGGGGACAGCCCAAGGCAAAACGAACATAGTCCGAACGAAGCGTTTCAACTTCAAATCCTTTTGATTCACCAATATAGCCAAAAATACTCCAATAGTAATCTGTAAAGTCGAAGCCAACAATGTCCAGACAACGGTCCAACCCAAGACATCAAAGAAGGTGGAACGCCAAATATCGACAGTGAAAATATTCGCGAACGTCTTGAATCCCACCCAATCAAACAAATGCGCCGGCGGACTATGGTATAGGTCGTAATTGGTGAAAGCCAACGCAAAACTGAACATGATCGGGAAGATGACTGCAAAAATAAGCAACAGGATTGCCGGACCGCTGATGACATAGGGATATCCTTGCTCAACCAGATTGAGATAGCTCTCCCTTAAAGAGGTGACCGGCAGTTGACGATCTCTTCTTTCGCCATTCTTGTAGGCATCACGTATGTTCAGAAGGTAAAGAGTCAGGCCAAAGAAAAGAATGATGATTGCCAAAATACCCTCCGCCAATAAAAATACCGAGTTATCGCGCGGGATTTGTTCTCCTAATGTGACGATGCCCCATAAGCCCATATTCAAAAGATCTCCAAAAGCAAATGCGAAACTTACTGTCACAATCAGATAGAGTAACCCTTTCAGCCACTGTTTATTATAAAACTGCCCCCCTCCCGGTAAGAGAGAGAGGACAGCTGCCGTTTTACTATGTTTCAATATTTCTCACCTCATTTTCTTTATGTGCCGGATTCCTTATTGTCCGCCATGATTCGCTTCGATTTGATTTTCGATCGTTTCTACGGCTTGACTCAAAGCTTCCTTCGGCGTGGCCTTTCCGGTAGCAATGGTTTGCAATGCTGCATCCGCAGGAGACCAAACTTCATTCATCTCAGGCACGTTCGGTGTCAATTCCGAGTGCAGACTTTGCTGTGCGACCGCTTGGGCTGCAGGATCATCCGCCAAGGCATCCCCTTCAGCCAAAGCTTTCACGGCTGGTACTTCTTTTGTTGTTTGGTAACGACGAAGCGAATTTTCTTCATTTGTGATGAATTCGATGAACAATTCTGCCAATTCGGAATTTTTTGAATAACTGCTCACGTTGTAACTTTTCACGCCAACGAAGGCACTCATAGGGTTTCCGTTCGGCAATACCGGCAAAGGCAGGATGCCGTAGTCAATACCGGCACTTGAGAATGGCTCCAAATTCCATGGCCCTGAAATCACAGCTGCCGCTTTCCCTTCACTGAATAAGGAATCCAACACATTGATGGCTTGCTCCCCGATCATACCGGATGGGAAGAGCCCTTCTTCATACCATTTCTGGATATAGGTGGCCGCTTCGATCGCACCATCCGTATTCAAACCGATATCGGCAGTGTCATATTTCCCGTCTGTATCTTTAGCAAAAATATAGCCGTCATACCCGCCGATTACGCTTTGCGCATAATAAATCTGATCCCATAAAGCCAACAAACCGTATTGGCCATCCTTTGTCGTTGCTTTTGAAAGCTCATACCAACCTTCGACAGTCGTCGGCACTTCCTCTTCGGAAACAAGCTCTTTGTTGTAATACAGGATGGTCGTTTCGACGACTTTCGGTAATCCGTAAAGTTTTCCGTCCACCATCTGTGATTCCAAAGCTACATCTGTATAGAGATTCTGAACATCCTCTTCTACTGTTAGCTCTTTAAGCAACCCTTCAACTACAGCAGTTCCGACTTGATCTCCTGGTATCGTGAATACATCGGGTCCCGTTCCGGCAGGTCCGTCCAAGCGTATATCCTCCAATTGACCTCCATACGCCTTTTCAGTCACTTCCACAGTGACACCGTATTCACTTTCAAACTCGGCAATGGCCTCCTCGATGCCCACTGATTTGTCGATGTCTTCCCACACGACCAAGGTTTGACCCTCAAAGCCGCCTTCTTGACTAGTGACCGAATCGGTTGCGGCGCTGGATTCCGAACTACTCTCGGCTGGACCACAGGCTGCCAATGATAATAAAACTACACTGCTGAGTGATAACAATAAGGCTTTCTTCTTCATATCCGAAACACTCCTTCATTAAATGTAATCGCTTTACTAAAAATATAATACCAAAGCAGAGAAATAAAGTAAACAAAATTTCACTGATTATTTGGTAAAACTTTTTACTTGTTTATACAAAAGTAAAAGGCACTTCCTCCCATCTGTTCAGATGATCAGAAATGCCTCTAGCTTTCTAAACTATGTACTTTTCCTTTCGATGAGAAAAGCATTCAACAGGACTTTTTTTGTGATGCCTCTTTTGTCTATCAGCTGCTCCAACAGCAAGGAAACTGCAGTATGGCAAAGCTCCTTCATATCGATGGCATACGTGCTCAACGGCGGAGAAACATAATTTGCAACTGAGATATTATTGATGCTCAGGACACTGACATCCTGCGGAATACGGACATGATGCTCGTTTAGAGCTTGCAGTACACCCACGGCAATGGGATCCGAAGCTGCAAAAATGGCACTGGGCAGTTTTTCGCCAGCCTTCAAAGCTGCATCCATCAGCTGATAACCAGTTTCCAGCGAAAACCCCCGCCGGATATAGATATGTGCTTCTTCTAGCTTGTCGATTTGTTGCATCTCATCACGGAAAGACCGTTCCCGTATATCCATTTCATCTAAATGAGTATCTGGATTCACATAGGTACCGCCCACAAATCCGATTTCCTTATGGCCTTTCTCCTTGAAAAAACGGACTGCTTTCCGGGTAATATAATCTAAGTCCGGACGAACGGCATCATAAATGTCCGAATACGGCGAACTATCCAAAAATACTCCGTTTTGCGTCAGGGTTTCAAGATAAGCGATCTCCTCGCTGCTGAATGAGCCTACAGCTATAAAACCATTAATGTCTTGCGGAATCGTATCCATACCTTGGGCTTTTTTGTACACCGTCAACGATACATTTTGTTTATCAGCTTGCCTGATCAGTTCTGTGCGCATGGTCTTAAAATAGACATCCTGCAATTCTTCCATATCGGAAACCCAGTACAACAGCGCAACATTTTTGACAAGTGGCCGAGAAACTTTTTTACGGTATTCCAAATCTGAAGCTACTTCATATATTCGATCACGTGTCTCCTCTGGAACAGACAAAGTCGGATCATTATTCAACACACGCGAAACAGTTGTGATGGAAAAACCTGTCCTTTTAGCGATATCCCTTAACGTTGCCATGTATCCACCTCTTTTTCAGTAAAAACTTTCACCTTCATCATACCCGTAATATTTGGGCTCGTCAAACACAAATAGAAACACAGGAACGTAAACCCTAGCTGGATTTACGTTCCTGTGTTTTCCTATTCAGTCAACATGCTATCCCTTCATTCTCACAGATCCAAATCTCCGAATGGCGTATTCACTTTACCTGGCTTCGGCTTTAGTTCCACCACCAACACCCCTGCCAGAATCAGCGCCGCTCCGATAAGCATTCGCAGCGTGATCGCTTCCTTCAGGAAAAGCGCGGAAGCGACCATCCCGAAGACGGCCTCCAGTGACAGGATGATGGCAGTTTCCGTCTCTTTTGTGTATTGCTGCGAGGCCGTTTGAATCAGAAAGCCCAGCATCGTGCTGACCGTTCCCAAATAAAAGATGGAAAAGTAGCCTTCCCCGGCAGCCGGCAACACAAATTCTCCACTTACGAACGAAACGATCAATCCCAAGACAGTGGCGGTGCCCATCTGGATGGTGGTCAAGGCGTAGATATTTTCACCCAGCACGAACCGGTTGGTGAAGATGATCTGCAAGGCGAACAATAGGGCGCAGACCAGCGTCAGCATATCCCCGTAGTTTATGTTGTGGAAGTCGGTCAGAGAAATGACGGCGATGCCGCTGATCGACAACAGCGCACCAATAATGGCAGGAGCCGTCACTTTCCTTCTGAAAAAGAGTGCGCCTATGAACGGCACCAGCACGACGTTGAAGGCGGTAAGGAAGGCGTTCTTCGAGGGCGTCGTGTAGACCAAACCCACCGTCTGAAACAGGAATGCCAAGTAAAGGATGGTCCCTAGACCGATACCTTTCAGATAGGTCTTTTTGGTCGCATGCTTCAGCTGGCCGAAAAAGATTGCCCCCATTAGAATAAATGCCAATAAAAAACGCATGGTCAATATTTGATATGGGGAAAAATAATCCAGCGCTATGGCACTCACAACAAATCCTGAACCCCATATCATCGTCACAAAAATAAGTCCAATTTGCCCCTTTCTTCTGTCCGTCATATCACTTCCCCTTTCTGTTGATAAAAACACTTGCCCGATTGCATCATTACCGATGAACAATACGGGCGTACTTATCCACTTTACCCAATATTCTGATTGTCTGCAAGCAGATTTGTGCAAAATAATAATACTATTTTCTTTTCGATAATTCTGTGCGCTGAGTCGCGTTATCACCCAGATCAGCAAAAAAGCTGAACGGGTTCGTTCAGCCCTGAAAGAAATTTAGGAAATCTGTCCGACTGAGCATCGAAGAGCGCAATAGGACAGATTTATCTAATTTCCGAATTCGCAGTAGAAAAAGTTGAGTTAACCTTTACGTGTGTTGCTTTAGTCAGATATTGATTAGGTGCCTTGACATTTGAAAGTATAAGAAAAACACCTCGCTATTTGGTATAGTTTAATTACCACAAAAAAACTACCAATAGCGAGGTGCTTATCACTATGATAACCAATAATGGCCTAAATAATCAACTACCAAATTCATTACAAGCTGTATTCGAAGAACTTGAAATCCTAAAACATTTGAGAAATGCTGGGATCAAGAAAGGTTCCGGATTTTCCTGTGGGTATTTATTCCAGTTAATTTTCTGCCTAATCTTTGAAGGCAAGAATTGGTTCAGAATGCTTGAAAGCAAGAAATCCGATGGATTGCCCTGTAAGGACGCTGTCTATCGTTTTTTGAACAGTCCAACCTATAATTGGCGCCGTTTTTTACTGTCCTTGAGTGCAGCCACAACCTCTAAAGTCAGTGTATTGACCAATCACAATCGACCAAAGGTCTTGATTATTGATGATTCTGCCTATGAGAGAAATCGCAGCAAAAAAGTAGAACTGCTTGCGCGCTGTTTTGATCATTCTTCACAGAAAATGCGCTTTTACAAAGGCTTCCGGATGCTTACACTTGGTTGGTCCGATGGCGCCACCTTTATGCCCATCGATTTTTCCCTGTTAAGCTCAACCAAATCCAATATTAACGGGATAGATGAAAGAATTGACAAGCGCACCTGCGGGTATAAAAGACGGAAAGAAGCGCTTGAGACTGCGCCATCCGCTATCCCTAGTATGATTCAACGCGCCCTAAATTCCGGTGTTGAGGCTTCCTACGTCCTTATGGACACATGGTTCACACAGCAACCATTGATCAAATCCATTACAGAGCAAGGGATTGATGTGATTGGAATGGTTAAAGCTACTAATCAGCGCTATTTAGTTAACAACCAGCGGGTGGATTTGAAGCAGCTTTACAAACTGGCTACACCGACAAACCGTCGTAAAGATATCTTGCGCTCCATTCAGACAACAATGGCAAACGGGGTTCCCGTAAAGGTTGTCTTCATCAGAAACCGAAACAACCACAGCCGTTGGCTGGCTATATTAAGCACGGACTGTTCTCTCACGGAACAGGAAATTGTCCGTATTTATGGCATGCGTTGGGATATTGAGGTGTTCTTCAAGGCGACAAAGTCGCTTTTGAAACTGCAAAAAGAAATGCAAGGTCGTTCCTATGATTCTCTCATCAGCCACACTACGATTGTCTTTGCAAGGTATATTGTATTGTCATGGCAGAACCGATGTAATACGGACGAGCGAACATTGGGTGGCATGTTTTACGAACTGTGTGATGAATTGAAAGAACTTGATTGGGCTGTAGCATTACAGCAGTTAGTCGAAATTTTGGAGGAAGCTTTAGAAAAATCATCAAAAATATTCAAAAAATTCATCAAATGTCAACTACAGCAATGGTTTGCAAGTTTGCCCAATTATATCAAGGCTTACTTACCTATTTTGAGCTGCGAAAGTTGAGTTTCTTAGTATACCAAAAAAGCTTCCCGAAGAGATGCCATGCATCATTCGGGAAGCTTTTCCTGTTTTGTTATTTAGCCAATACCGCTTCGATTTCGTCCAATTCTTCATTGCTGAAGTCCAGGTTTTCCAACGCTTTCACGTTGTCATCGATTTGGCTCACTCGGCTGGCGCCGATCAGCACGCTTGTGACTTTTCCATCGCGGAGAATCCATGCCACGGCCATTTCTGCCAATGTCTGGCCGCGTCTTTGCGCGATTTCGTTCAGGGCACGCGATTTTTCGATGGTTTCCTGCACCCGCTCAGCGTTCAGGAATGGCGAAGAGGGTCTCCCCGCACGCGAATCTTCAGGAATGCCATGCAGATAACGATCGGTCAGCATGCCTTGCGCCAACGGACTGAAGGCGATTGTGCCCAATTTATTGTCTGTCAGCACATCCTGCAACCCATCCTCGATCCAACGGTTGTACATGTTGTAGGCCGGTTGGTGGATGATGAATGGCGTCTTCAAGTCCTTGAAGATGGCTGCTATTTCAGCTGTCTGCTCCGCCGAGTAGTTCGAAATGCCGATATAGAGGGCTTTCCCTTGACGGACCATCAGATCCAAGGCTTGCGCTGTTTCTTCAAACGGTGTTTCAGGATCCGGACGGTGCGAATAAAAAATATCCACATAATCAAGTCCCATCCGCTTCAGACTTTGATCAACACTCGCCGTCAAATACTTTTTGGAGCCCCACTCCCCATACGGGCCGGGCCACATATCATAGCCGGCCTTGCTAGAAATGATCAGTTCATCCCGGTAAGGCAGGAAGTCCTTTTTCAAAATCTTACCGAATGTTTCTTCCGCACTGCCTGGAGGCGGACCGTAGTTGTTAGCCAAATCGAAATGAGTGATCCCCAAATCGAAAGCGCGTTGGACCATTTTGCGCGAATTGTCGAATAGATCCACCTCGCCGAAGTTATGCCAAAGCCCCAGGGAAATGGCAGGCAGTTTCAGACCGCTGTTGCCTACGCGGTTATAAATCATCTTGTCATATCTGTTTTGTGCCGGTTGATACATGTCATCACCTCAACAAGTTAATATATATAGTATAGCGTTTTCATTCTTACAACGCAAAGCATTTACGAGAAAACTGAACGGATCGACTCATAATTCAACGAACCGGTTCTTTTGTGGTTTAGCCGTCTCCACGTTAGGTCCTGGGTCGAATTCACAGCAAACTTCCCTGCCAAAGTAGTTTTGGCGAGGTATCTCTGCACATATATTCAATTGCCACATAAAATCACAGGGTGGATCAGCCAAACAGCCCGTCCCTGCTGACGTTGATGAAGGACATCTCCACCATGTCATAGCGGTGGTGCACGATTGAATATTCCAAGGGCGTCCCTCTTTCCAGGAACATGACTTTGCTGACTTCAAGAACCGGGTCCTCATTGGAGCAATGCAGATATTGCTTGTCGTTTGCATCCGGTTTGACCGCCCTGACTGTCTGCCGGTTATCCCCGAAGACGATGCCCAAGTCTCCTTGCAAATAATCATAGAGGGAGCGGTTCAGGATCTCTTTCGTGATGTTCGGTGCCAGCGAAATCGGGATGATCGTATGCTCCAAGGAATACGGTTTCTCATCCAGGATCCGTAATCGTCGGATATCATAGACAGGCTCTTCCTTCATGATGCTTAGTTGATTGCATTCTTCCTCATCCGGGAAGCGGACGTTGAAGTCCAGCACTTTTGTCTTCAGCTCCAGCCGTTCGCCGGCCGCAGCAGTCAGGCCGACGTTCTGACCGATTTGGATGTTGCGTTCAGCCAGATTGACCGCGTTTTTTTTCACATAGGTCCCCGAACCTTGGATCGTGTACACCAACCCGGCGACACTCAGCATATCGAGCGCTTTTTTTACCGTGACCCGGCTGGTACCGAACTCCTTCGCCAACGATTCCTGATCGGGAATTTTTTCTTCAGAATGATAGATCCCGCTTTTGATCCGTTTTCTGATTTCATTTGCGACTTCCTTGTATTTTGCCATGCCCTTCACCACTTATCTATGTGATATGAAAATTTGTATTTACAAATCTCTCATTGTTGATTATAACATAGACAACTGGCCCTTATGCAACAGGAAAAACAATGGTCACTTGTATTCGTGTTCACCCACTTCGAGTCGGTTGCTTTGGATCAGGTCCCGGTACCAATAAGCCGATTGCTTCAGTGAGCGCTGCTTGTCATCCTCCAGATCGATGCGCACGAGTCCGTAACGGTTCTTGAAGGCATTCATCGGCGATACGCAATCGGTGAAAGCCCACAGCATGTATCCGTGGCAATTCGCTCCATCTTTGACGGCATCCAACAAGGAACTCAGGTGTTCCGAGATGTAAGCGATGCGGTAGTCATCCTGGATGGTTCCCTCGCTGTCCGCAAAGCGCTCCTCCTGCTCGATGCCCATGCCGCTCTCCGCAACGAACCACGGGATATTACCGTATTCGGATTTCAAGCGCATGGCCATATCGTACATGATCTGCGGATAGATTTCCCAGCCGCGCGAAGTGTTCATCCTTCTGCCGGGCAAGGAAAACTCTTCGTAATAGTATTCCGGATGGAACGGTGTCTCCTTGTTCCACTCGTAACGCGGGGCCCGGACCCGTTTCGGGAAATACAGATTGATCCCGAGGTAGTCCACCGTATTTTCTTTGATGATGAGCAGTTCCTCTTCGGAATATTCAAATGGGATGGCATGCTCAGCCAGCACATCGAACAACTCCGCGGGATACTCCCCCTTCACCAATGGATCCAGGAAAATCCGGTTATAGAGCAGATCGTACATCCGAGCAGCATTCTGGTCAGCAGGAGACGAGGAACGCGCATAGGTCACCTCAGGATTCAGGATGGCTCCGATCTGGCCGCTGTAGCCTTTTTCATGGAAAATTTGGACTGCCCGAGCCGTAGCGATCACCTTGTTGAAGTTCCATTGCATCCATTTTGAAGTGTTCTGCTCGTGCGGATATCGGATGGCGTCGAGGTAAATGCGTGTCTGAATCACGACCGGCTCGTTGAAGGAGAACCAATGCTGGACGCGGTCGGCATAGCGTTCGAAGACTATTTCGGCATATTTCGCATAGAGATCGACGACATGCTTCGAGCTCCACCCCTCGTATTTCTCCATCAAATAGGCAGGGACTTCGTAATGCTCGAGGCAAAGCATCGGTTCAACTCCGGCCTCGAGTAGGGCGTCCACGACATCGTCGATGTGTTGAGCATAGTCTTCATCGACCACCGCATTTTCATAATCCGTGAAGAATCGCGCCCAGTTGATCGACGTCCGGTAATGTGTCAGCCCGATTTCTTTCATTAAAGCGACATCCTCGTGGTAGCGGTCATAGAATGAGGTCGCTCCAGCCGGTCCATAGCCTTCATGCCATACGAAAGGCTCCTCTTTGTACCACATATCCAGGTAGGAATCCTGCCCTTCTTTTTTCCCCTTCCAACCTTCCGTCTGCCATGCAGAAGAAGATGCCCCCAAGATGAAGCCTTCAGGTATATTCTTGATCATCCTCATTCCCCTTTCTGTTCCTATCTTTCATTATTCGATGGCTGCCGCCACTTCTGATTTGCTTTCAGTTTCTGGTTCAACTGCAAGAGCACGATTGCTGGCCTTCACGAACGGCAGATATATCAGTGCGGAAACGACGATGCAGATCAATTGCGTTGCGACTGCACCGAGACTTCCGGCTGTCGCCAAGTAACCGCTGATCAACGGCGGTGTCGTCCACGGAACCATCACGACCGCTTTGCCGGCGAATCCGATCGCTGTCGCGAAGTAGCCGATTGTGCCCGTGACCAGCGGCGTCAAGATGAATGGAATCGCCATGATTGGGTTCAGCATGATCGGCAGACCGAAAATGAGCGGTTCATTGATGTTGAAGAGGCCAGGACCTACGGACAGCTTGCCGATTTCCTTGAAGTCGGCGCGTTTCGAGACCATGAAGACAGCGATCAACAGTCCGATCGTGACACCGGAACCGCCCATGCTCATGTACATGTCCCAGAACGGCATATTGATGATGTTCGGCGCTTCCTTGCCGGCTTCGAAGGCGGCTGTGTTTTCAGCGATGGCGGCCAACAAAATCGGCTCACGGATCGGTTTGATCATTTGGTTGCCGTGGATCCCGATCACCCAAAAGATCTGTGAGACGAACATCAGCAACAGGATGCCCGGCAAACCTTGTACGACTTTCGCAAGCGGCGCTTGGATGGTGGTATAGATGATATCATACAATGTCAATCCCGAAATCAGGAAGATGAGGTGCGCACCTGCCCCAATCAGCGAAACCGTCAGAATGGTCGGAATCAACGCAGAAAAACCGCGGGACACATTCGTAGGTACCGTATCCGGCATGGTGATCTTCAATCTTTCCTGTTTGCTCAACCAGGTATAGAGTTCAACGGACACGATGGCGATGAACATGCCCAGGAACAAGCCGCGAGATCCCGTATAATTGCTGGAAAGGACATTCGTCACCGGAACCGGCGTCTCTTCAAAGAGGACTTCGATGGCCGTCGGGATGGTAGCGATGTAACTGATGACTGCCAACAGCCCGGCGAAATGATCGGATATTTTGTTCAGTTTGGCGACTTCGATCCCGATCAGAAAGACCGCACTGATCGTCATCAGGTTCATGGTAGCGTAGTTGATCGCCTGTGTAATCGGTTTCATTTGTTCCAAGAATCGTAAAGCCTCAAACTGGGCCAACCCATTCGTGGCATCGAAAACCATGTTCGAAAATAAAGTGGCAAAAGCTCCGGTGATGATGACGGGCAACAACATTGAAAAGGCATTTTTGATTGCGATGATGTACTTCAACTCATTGATCTTATAGGCGACCATGTTCAAACGTTCAATCCACTTCGCGTTCTCCATTCTTTTTCCTCCTAGACTGTTTGTTCTTGTTTATTCTGACTGTTAAGAGAGTTGCCTCCTCCAACTCTCTTTTCCATATTGTAATCCCTTTCCCCTTCGTTGTAAATACCTATTTTATATTTGTGTTTACAAATTATTGATTTGGGTGGATGAATACCTCTTATGGACCTGCTGATTCGGTTCTGTACTCCGGTGAACGCATGCTTCCCCGGAGTTCGGACTGTCAATTTCTATGCGTTCTCCGATGAGATCGGCTTCGCCGAAGTTGATGTCGCTCGTCGACGTTGCACTCCGGCGAATGACTCCTCACCGGAACTGGATGAAGATTACCTGAAATCCCCAGCCAGAGATGTTTTTTGGGACGGCCGAAAAACGGGGAGCATCTCAAAAGAGACGCTCCCCGTTTCAGCTAAGCTTCATTCATGCAATTCGAGCGGCAAGCCGTCCGGATCTTTGAAAAAAGTGAATTTCTTGTTTGTGTAGTCATCCAGCCGGATCGGCTCGGTTTCCACGCCTTTACGGTTCAATTCAGCCACAGTTGCTTCGACATCCTCCACATAAAAACAGAGATGGCGAAGACCGACTGATTCTGGACCGCTCTGGCGCTCAGGAGGATTCGGAAACGAGAACAGTTCGATTTCGCTCTCCCCGAGTTTGAGATCTAATTTATAAGAATCTCTGTCCGCCCGGTAATTTTCGCGTATGATCGGCAATTCCAGCACTTCTGTGTAAAAAGCTTTGGAAGCCTCGTAGTCGGAGGCGATGATCGCCACATGGTGAATTTTTTCAAATTTCATGATAACAGTCCCTTCTGTTTCGAGTCTTCTCTAATTTTACCACTAAGAGATAATCTTTACACTTTTGCCCGAAACATTTTTCTGCCAAACGGCCAACTGGATGGTAGCTTTCTGTATCTTTTCCAGCTGAATTTTTGATATAATGAAACCATCAACAGAAAATTATAATCGATTTGTTGCACTGATTGTTTCACCGTTAGGAGAAAGGATGGTAAGTCACATGATTATCACAACAACTAGCCATGTCGAAGACAAAAAAGTCACTTCCTATGAAGGAATCGTTTTCGGAGAAGTCATCACAGGCATCAACGTATTCAAGGATCTAGGAGCCGGCATCCGCAACATCGTTGGCGGACGCTCAAAGAGCTATGAGGATGAATTGACTATAGCGCGCGAAAATGCCTTGGCAGAAATGGAAAGCCGCGCAATTGCAATCGGCGCAACTGCCATCATCGGCATGAAAATGGACTACGAAGTACTTGGAGCCGATAACGGCATGTTGATGGTCACATGCAGCGGTACCGCCGTTAAGCTGACGGATGAATCAGAATATCTAGGCTAAAGCTGTATAAGAAAAAACGGGGCTGTCTCATTGCGAGGCAACCCCGTTCTCCGTTCTCCGGTAATGTCCTATGAAACCACATTTCTTTGCTAGGGGTTAGGCGATGTTCATCTCCGGTGAACGGAGGGTTCGCAGGAGTTCGCCCTTCATTCTGCTTGTTCAACTCCGATGAGCGGGCCTCCCCAGAAGTTGAGCGCGATTTTAAACGCCCTTCTCCGGCAACCAGCTCTTTCATCGGAGGAGCGCACTTTTTTCCGGCGTGCTCCTCCAAATCTGGGCACGCGAACCACGATGAACAGAAAAAGCTGCCTCGGAAAACGAGACAGCTTTTTCTGTTCATTGTGTTTTTTTGCGTACCGGCTTTTTTTTGCTCGGAGCGAACGGTTTGAAGGAGACGGCATAATCACCCGCTTCATTTTTTCCCAACAGCAAAGCCGTCGAAAAGCTCTTGCCGTCCTTTTTCTTAAAACCGGACAAGCGCTTCGTTTCCTTTCGGGCTAACAGTTCTTTGGCTTCCTCGGGAGACAGGTAGCGTCGGGCGATATAGCGGGAAATCCGGAACGAGCACGGCTCGCCGTAGTCCTGACATTGGAGATAACTCCCTTTGATGATCGCTTCTTTGCCGCAGACCGGGCAAACACCGACCACCGCCCCGTCGCCGGCCGCATCGATGCGCTCTACTATTCCTTTCGACTGCAGCATCTCGTTCTTCGTGCCGAGGATTTCCATAACGAAGTGCTTGATATTCTCCAGGAAATAGTCTTGGTCACCCTCGCCTTTGTGGATTTTTGCCAAATACTTTTCCCACTCGGCCGTGAAAGCGACATCGCTCATCTTGTTACCGGCCACGGCCTCACAAAGCAACGTGCCCTTTTCGGTGATCACCAACTGATTCTTCGAAGCCGTTATGTAGCCTCTATCCTTCAGGTTTTCGATGACACCGGCGCGGGTCGCTTCCGTTCCGATCCCGTGCGTTTCCTTCAGGATCGCCTTATCTTCGGCGTCATCCACTTCCTTTCCGGCGTTTTTCATGGCTGCAATCAGCGTACCTTCTGTGTAAGGTTTCGGCGGAGTGGTCTTCTTCTCTTTCGTGGCCAAGACGGCTGTTCCGGTTTCCCCTACCGTGACCATCGGCAGGATTTTGTCCTCCGGCTCGCCTTTTTTCTTGACATTGCCTTCCAGCTTCTTCCAGCCCAGATTCTTGATGATCTTGCCGGATGCGACGAAGTCCAGGCCGCCTATATCCGTTGTGATGGTCGGTTCATCGTAAATGAAGTCTTCTTCAAACATCGCCAAGGTCCGGCGCAGGACAAGATCATAGATTTTCTGCTGGTTCGCATTCAATTTCGCGATCCGGGCCTGATCCGGCACCTTTTTCGTCGGGATGATGGCGTAATGCTCCTGCACTTTGGCATCATCGACGTATTTTTTGCGCGGGGTCAGATTCGGCTTGTCGATGCTGTGGCCCAATATATCCAAATAACCGGAAAGATTATCCTTCAGATAGGCGAATTCATTTTTGGTGATGAAAGTCGAATCCGTCCGCGGATAGGAGAGCAGCTTTGCCTCATACAGCGACTGGACGGTAGCCAACGTGTCCTTTGCGCCCATCTTGAATCTGGCATTGGCCGCCCGTTGAAGATCGCTCAAGGAATACAGGCGCGGTGCCAGTTCCCTCTTGTTTTCGTTGGCTTCATAGCGCTTGATGGTGGCGGGCATCTCCGCCGCCAGTTGATTACCCGTAATGAATTCCTTCATCGCCTGTTTCGATTCGAATTCATGCTGATATTTGGCTTCGAAGGTCCCGTTCGTGACGGTGATCCGGGCCAGACACTCGTAATGCGTCTCTTCCTTGAAGGCCGTGATTTCCTTCATGCGCTTGTAAATCATGAAGAGCGTCGGCGTCTGCACGCGGCCGACCGAAAAGGCGCCTTCCTTGATGCCGGCTTTCTGCAGCGCGATTGTGTACAGCCGGCTCAGGTTCATCCCCACCAGCCAGTCGGCGATTTCCCGGCTTTGGGCCTCGATGTAGGACGGATACGTGTCCTTCCCGTCCAGCAATTCACTGAACCCGCGGCGGATTTCATTGGATTCCAAGCTGTTGATCCAAAGGCGCTTCATTTCCTTTTTTTCGGCACCGGCGTGACGGATGATCGAACGGGCGATATTTTCCCCTTCACGGTCCGAATCGGTGGCGATGATGATGCGGTCGGCCTCCTTGAGCTGCTGTTTGATGTTCGCCATCTGCTTCCCTTTTCCGTATTGGATCTTGTATTTGTAGCTTTCCGGGAAAATCGGCAAGTGATCCAGGCTCCATTTTTTCCATTTCGGATCATATTCCTCCGGCTGCAGCAGCCCCAAAAGGTGCCCGGATGCATGCACGATGACCGTTTCGCCATCGAACAGGCTGTCCTGGATCACGTAATTCCCGGCAACCGTCGCCTTTTTTTGGAAAGAGCTCGCGTAGGCGGCCGCCTGCGATGATTTTTCGGCTAAAATGACTGTTTTCATTCTGAAATTCCCTCCCTGACAGGATTGCCGGCTGAGACTTTAAGGCAATCGATACCTTACGATTATAACATACGCACAGATCCCGAAAGTGCTCGAATAAAAGGACTGCAGTGGGCAACTTCATGCGCCCGCGCAGTCCTTTCCGACAGTGTTGTTCTTAATCGTCCAGCTTGAGTTTCTTAAGCGCCTCGAACAAGGCATTGTTTACTGGCTCTTCATCTTTATTTTGTTTCTTCAGATACTTTTGGACGTCCTGCTTCGCGGCTTTTCCGCCGGAGCCTTTTTTGCGTCGTTCGTTGAAGGCCGAGAGCTTTTCGCGGTAACCGCATTTGCAGGTAAAAATCTGTACGTCGCCCTCACCATGCAGTTCCATTTTCTTCATGCATTGCGGACAGCGAGCGTTGGTGACACGCGCCACATTCTTGCGGTACCCGCAATCGCGGTCCTGGCACACAAGCATTTTGCCTTTTTTTCCGTTCACTTCCAACATCGGTTTGCCGCAGTCAGGGCAGGTCTTGGTGGAGATGTTCTCGTGCTTGAACTTGCCTTCGCTCGTCTTGATTTCCGAAACGATTTCTTTCGTGTAGGCCTTCATTTCGTTAATGAATACGTCCTTCTTCAGCTTGCCGGCAGCGATCTGTTCGAGCTTCCGCTCCCAATCGGCTGTCAAGGCCGGAGATTTAAGTTCTTCCGGAACCAACTCAAGCAGTTGTTTACCTTTTGAAGTGATATGGATTTCCTGTCCGCGTCTTTCGATCAGGAAGGAATTGAACAGCTTCTCGATGATGTCGGCACGTGTAGCCACGGTTCCCAATCCGCCCGTTTCCTTCAGCGTCTGCGCCAAAGCCTTGTCGGTCGTCTCCATGTATTTTGCCGGATTTTCCATCGCCGTCAACAAGGTCGCTTCGTTGAAGTAGGCAGGCGGTTTCGTCTGGCCGGATGTCTCACTCACGTAACGGACAGCCAGCACATCGCCTGCTTCGATTTTCGGCAATAGTTGCTCCTGGAGACCGTCCTCCGTCTCCTCATCCTCCGCGGTGCGGTTGCTGTAGACTTCTTTCCAGCCGGCAGCAATGACGGTCTTGCCGCGGGCCACGAAGCGCTCGCCTCCGATTTCTGCACGCAGAGTCAGCTGCTCGTATTCGTAAGCCGGGAATAGCACAGCCAAGAAGCGTTTCACGACCAAGTCATAGATTTTGACTTCTTGAGCCGACAGTTTGCCGATCTGGACAACCTGTTCTGTCGGGATGATGGCGTGGTGATCGGAGACTTTGCTGTCGTCGACGAATGACTTATTCACCTTGATCGGTTTCGCCAATACCTTGTTCACGAGCGGCCGGTATTCCTTGATGGCGCAGGCTTTCAGTCTGTCCGGCAGCGTGGCTATGATGTCGTTCGACAGGTAGCGGGAATCCGTACGCGGATAAGTCAATAATTTATGCTGTTCATAGAGTTTCTGCATGATATTCAATGTCTCTTTGGCTGAATAGCCAAAGAGCTTATTGGCATCGCGTTGCAGTTCCGTCAGGTCGTACAAGCCGGGTGCATAGGCTTTTTTCGGTTTGCGTTCAACAGCCACAACCGTTGCCTGCTGTTTATCCAACTTTTTGACGAGGACTGTAACCTTGTCGCGCTCGAAACTCTTCGTGTCGTTCGTTTTCTCGTCCTGCCAAATCAGTTTCAGCTTCGTGTCGGTCTGGGCTTCGACGCCGTAATACGTCTTCGGCTGGAACTTTTTGATTTCCTCTTCGCGTCTCGCGATGATGGCAACGACCGGCGTCTGGACGCGTCCGCAGTTCAACTGGGCGTTGAATTTCGTCGTCAGCGCGCGGGTCGCATTCAGGCCGATGTACCAATCCGCTTCCGAACGGGCCACAGCCGACTGGTATAAATTTTCGTAGTCCTTACCCGGCTTCAGGTTCCGGAAGCCTTCTTTGATGGCTTTGTCCGTCACGGAGGAGATCCAGAGGCGTTTGATCGGTTTGGTGACTTTCGCCTTTTCGATGATCCAACGGGCGACCAGTTCGCCTTCGCGGCCGGCATCGGTCGCGATGATGATATCGGAAACGTCATTGCGCACCAGCTGCGATTTGACGGCGTTGAACTGTTTGCCGGACTGCTTGATGACCGTCAGCTTCAGATTTTCCGGCAGCATCGGCAGATCCGCCAAGTTCCAGTTTTTGTATTTCACATCGTAGGCTTCCGGATCGGCCAGCGTCACCAGATGGCCCAATGCCCAAGTGACGATATAATCTTTCCCTTCCAGGTATCCCTGGCCCTTTTTCTCACACTGCAGCACGCGGGCGATATCGCGCGCCACCGATGGTTTTTCTGCTAAAACTACACTCTTACCCATAATTTATATTTGCTCCCTTATCTCTCGATTATCGTGTCCTACTATATCACAAATGGCGTCAAAACAGAAAAAAACTATAGCGGATACCCATGCCGGGAGTCCGTTACAGTCTTCTTATTTTCTATGCTTTCTTCTGTTGTGCCAGCAATAAGGGCGCTAGGATCGGTTCCAGAATCAGATAGAACCCAGCATTCCCCATGCCATGCATGAAATCGAAAGGGATCCCGGCAATGTAATAGGCCCAAAAACTGGTGATGCCCATCATTTTCACGGTGAGCAGGGAAATGACGAACCCGTAAAGCAGCCCCCCGAAAAAGGCGAAGAGCGCAAACAGGATTCTGCGGTTCCTTTTTTTGCTCGTGCTGTAGAACGGCTTTATGATCAATCCAGTGACCACAATCAGAACGCCGAAACTGGCGATCTGCGCGATCGTCCACGGTCCCATTCCCAGCAGGAAGTTGGTCAGAACTATCGACAGGATGGCAACGATGAAGCCGTCCGCCATACCCAACGTCAGCGTCAGGATGATCAGCACGGCTGTCACCGGTTGGACATTCGGGATGAACTGGAACATCATTCTCCCGACATAGCACAATGCCGTCAAGATCGACAGCATTGCCAGTCGCCTCACCCCGAAGCCGACAGCCTTCTTTACATTTCTGTCAGGTTCCACACGATTACGTCTCCTTCTTGGAGCGCCACATCAGCGGCTCCGACCATCGAAGGCTCGCCGTTCACATCAAATAACCAATATTTCGCTTTCGTTTCGGCAGTCTCTTCGACTTGTGATTGTCCGTCAATAGCTGTGATGAAGCCGTCTGTTTCTTCGATTGTATAGTTTTCCTTCATGACATCCAACAAGTTGGCGCCCGCTTCGACATCAACCGTTTTTTCAGAACCCGCGATGACCGTGCCGCCATCCGTCAAAGAGATCGTTACGCTGACTGTATCCGCTGCTTCTGAACTGACCGTAACAGTCGACTCCTGTAAAACGGAACTTGTTTCCGCCTCTTCCGTCGGAGCGCACCCGAATAATACCAAACTCAATGATAAGGCCAACAATAATTTTTTCATCTTTCTTTCCACCTCTAATCTGTATTTGATAGAAGCTCCCTCGCCAACGGCCGGGATAATGCAAAAAAAGTCCATGCGCCATCGCATAGACAAGTAACGGGACCGTTTTACCTCGAAACAGCGCGTTTGCAATAAATAGCAGCTTGGAATGAAGACCTGACTTAGACGTTCCGGGACGTCATCACAGTGGCGGGACCGCGTTGGATTTTCACCAAACTTCCAAATTCCAAGTGTCTTTGAATGGTTTTCCTATCCCTTCCATTTTACCTAAAGCAGAAAAAAATACAAGACCAGTTGCGCTTTTCGGTGCGCCCTGGTCCTGCAATTGATAAGAAGTCTGGCAAGTCAATCTTTGGTTCCCGGTTACGCCTGCAAGCTTCCGCCGTTGGTTGCGATGACTAAATCGGTGCAGACCCAAGCGGGGAGGCGAAACCGTTACCACTACAGCGCTGAATTCTGCTATGATAAGCATGAGAAGCTGCAGTCATTTTTATAAACCTTATTGTTTGGACGTTTTGAAGCAAGGAGGAATACTCAGATGGATGAACACAAACATACGCAGCACGCGCACACAGACCACACTCTGGAAGCCCCAAAGACCAGCGATCCGCACGCCGGGCACGACCATTCCGGTCATCATATGCCCCCACCCGAACCGAAACAGACTGCTTCCGATGGTCACGAACAACATGAAAAGCACATGGCACACGGTTCGACTGGGCATGCCGACCACCACGAGCAGATGGTGGCCGATTACCGGAAACGTTTTTGGATCGTCTTGCTGCTGACCATTCCCGTCACCGTGCTATCCCCCATGATCATGATGCTCTTCGGTTACCATTTCGAATTTCCGGGAGCAAATTTTGTCGTCTTTGGGTTATCCACCGTCATTTTCTTCTACGGCGGCAAACCGTTTCTGGAGGGCGCTTGGGAGGAATGGAAGAACCGGTCGCTCGGTATGATGATGCTGATTTCCTTGGCGATCGTTTCGGCCTATATCTACAGCAGCTTCACGGCCTTCTTCATAGAAGGATCGGACTTTTATTTCGAACTGGCAACCTTGATCCTGATCATGTTGCTGGGTCACTGGATCGAGATGAAATCCCAGATGGGGGCATCCAAAGCGCTGGAAGAACTCATCAAACTGATGCCTAAAGTTGCCCATCGTTTGGATGCGGCCGGCAATATTGAAGAAGTGTCGATCGAAGCCCTTGTTCCGGGTGAGCGCATTCTCGTCAAGCCCGGTGAAAAGATCCCTTTGGACGGAAAAATCTACGAAGGCCTCTCAACGGTTGATGAATCGATGCTGACGGGCGAATCTGTGCCTGTCGAAAAAAATCCGGGCATGCAGGCCATCGGCGGCTCCATCAACGGGTCAGGCGTCCTCAAGCTGACCGTGGAAAAAGTCGGGAATGAAACCTACTTGGCCCAAGTGATCAATATGGTCCAGGCGGCCCAGCAACAAAAATCCAAGTCGCAGGGATTGGCCGACAAAGCGGCCGGTTGGCTTTTCTATATCGCCGTCACAGCCGGACTCCTGACTTTCCTTTATTGGATTTTTGCAGCGAACTTGGCCTTCGCTTTGGAGCGGATGGTGACGGTACTCGTCATCGCTTGTCCCCATGCACTCGGACTGGCTGTCCCTTTGGTGAATGCGGTGTCCACTTCAATCGCAGCTCGAAACGGCTTGCTGATCCGCAACCGGACGCAATTCGAAGAGGCGCGCAAAGTGGATCGGATCGTCTTCGACAAGACCGGGACCCTGACGGAAGGCAACTTCGGAGTAACCGACATCCTTCCCGCTGCCGGGGTCTCCGAGAAGGAATTACTGACGCTGGCCTATTCTGCCGAAAGCCAATCTGAACACCCGATCGCAAAAGGAATCGTCCGCAAAGGAGAAGCAGAAGTCGTCACCCTTTTGCCGGCAACCGATTATCAAAACCTTACCGGCCAAGGTCTGCAGGTCACTGTGGACGGCATGCAGGTCGCTGTCGTCAGCCCCGGCACCATGGACGAGCGCGGCATTGCATACGACAAGGAGACATTCGCCAGTTTGGCCCAGCAAGGAAAAACCGTTGTCTTCGTCCTGAAGGAAGGGAGCCTGCAGGGGATGATCGCCAACGCTGATATCATCCGTTCGTCATCGCAAGAAGTCGTGGCTGCCTTGAAAGAGCAAGGCATCGAAGCTATCATGCTGACTGGCGACAATAGCCGCGCAGCGCAATACGTGGGCGATCAGTTAGGGCTGGATCAAGTATTTGCGGAGGTGCTGCCTGCCGAGAAATCGAAACACATCGCCGCACTGAAATCCGGAAACAAAAAAGTCGCGATGGTCGGGGATGGCGTCAATGATGCGCCCGCTCTGGCGGAAGCTGATCTTGGTATTGCCATCGGCGCCGGAACGGATGTCGCCATCGAAACAGCCGACGTCATTCTGGTGGACAGCAATCCGAAAGACGTGTTGACGATTATTGCCCTTTCGAAAGCCACTTACCGCAAGATGGTCGAGAATCTGATTTGGGCTGTCGGCTATAACGTGATCGCCATCCCGCTGGCTGCAGGCGTGTTGGCTAATCAGGGATTGCTTATCACACCTGCCATCGGGGCAGCCGTCATGTCGATCAGCACCATCATCTGCGCGGTCAATGCCCGACTGTTGAAGATAGACTGAGCATCTACTTCAATTAATCACCTCAACCGACAAAAAAACTACATCCAATCTACACACTATGACTGTACAATGATTGCATAAGAGAAAAAAAGGAGGCCTTTGCATGTTTGGCAGATGCTTACAATATTTTGGAGGTTTTGGCATGGGCGGCATGATGTTTATGGGGATTTTCTGGATTGCTTTGATCATACTCGTCATTTACTTGGCAACCAGGCTTTTGAACGATAGATCAGGCAAAGTTTCTTCAACGGACGAGTCCGCTTTGGATATCCTGAAAAAAGAACTGGCTAAAGGGAACATTACCGAGGAAGAGTTCGATCGCAAGAAGAAACTTCTGTGATCCTGAAAAAAAAACAAAAAAGGCCTGGATACCAATCGCAAATGATTGGTATCCGGGTCTTTTTCGTTCATGTTCTGATGTGTTCCAATGGAAGTGTAACCGTGAACGCGGCTCCCTTGCCGATTTCGCTGACAACCCGCACGGTCCCGTTGTGCTTCTTGATGATGCTTTTGACGATGGCCAAACCGAGTCCTTGCCCACCGGATTTGCTGTTGCGCGACGGCTCCGTCATATAGAAACGCTCAAAAATTTTCTCCTGATCTTCCGGATCGATGCCGATGCCGTTATCGGACACTTTCAGTACCGCCCGGTTACCCTCCAGATGAGTTTCGATATGGATATTCCCTTGCTTCGGAGTGAACTTGATCGCATTGGCCAAAAGGTTCGTCAGCACTTGACTGATTTTGTCCTGATCCGCCGTTATCATCAGCGGCTCCCCGGTTACCGCCAAGATGATGTTCTTTTTGGCGGCTGCAGCCGTAAAGTTCGTCGCGACTTTTTTGCTCAAAGCCTGCAGGTCAAAACGGCTGAATTCCAATTTTTCGTGATGGCTTTCCATTTCGTTGATTTTGTCGATGTTCCCGATCAGGCGTGAAATCCGGTTCACCTCATCATAACAGATCTTCAACCGCTCGTTGCTCGGCTCCCAGATGCCGTCCAGCATCGCTTCCAGATTGCCCTTCAATGTCGTAAGCGGGGTCCGGATTTCATGGGCGATGTCGGAAGAAAGGCGGTTCCGGATTTCTTGTTGGCTGTCCAGTTGACGGGAAAGGCTGTCCACCGAACGGATCAGCGCATCGATTTCGACGATGTTGGTTTCCTTCGGTGCCTGCTCCGTGTAGTTCCCTTTAGCGATTTCTCCTGTGAAACGGCTCACCGCAAAGACCGGCACGCTCAACTTTCTGGCGATCCAGACCGCGAAGAAAAGCGATAAGGCGAAAGCCAGCAGCGCCACGATCAGCAGGTTGTTGCGGATGTCGCTCATGAATGAGACATCATGTTCCGTATAGAAGTACGTCCCCATCGTTCCGATTGCCAAGCTGCCGATTGTCCGGGTACCATCACTGAGCTCAACAGTGGTCACTGTATATTCGCTCTCTGTCCCGCCCATCATCTCGTTCATCTGCGACATATGGTTGGACATCATCTGGCGGTTGTCCTGTTCCTCCATCGCAGTGGGGGTCCAGATCAGCGCTCCTTGGTTATCATAAACTTTCAGGATGATGTCGGCCTGCAATGCCTGCCTGCCGATGACCGCTATGGCATCCTCGTCCCAACCGCCTTCTTGTGCATAGACCGCCTCGATTTCATCAGTAAAACCGGTTATTTCTTCCGTGCGCCGTTCGCTGACATATTCCGAGAAGTGGCTGTCCAATAAACGTACGCTGAACCATCCGAATAGCCCGATGATGACGATCGAAAAGAGCAGGAAGGAAAAAATCAGCTGCCAACTGATCGTCCTCCTCATCGTTTTCCACCAAACCGGTAGCCGCTACCCCGGACAGTCAATATATAGATAGGCTGTTTCGGTTCCGGCTCTATCTTTTGCCGGATGTTCTTGATATGCGTATCGATGACTCTGTCCAATCCTTCGAAGTCCAGCCCTTTTACGCTCTCCAGCAATTCTTCCCTCGTGAAGAGCCGGCTCGGGTTCTTGGCCAACAAAGTCAACAGTTCATATTCGGTAGCCGTCAATGCGACTTCCTGCTGCCGCGCGAAAACCTGCTTCGTTTTTGGGAGAATGACCAATTCGCTGCCATCGAAGCTCCATTTCTCCTCGGCATCGGCTGGTGCAGCGCGCCTCAGAACTGTCTCGACCCGCGCCACCAGTTCCTTGGGGCTGAATGGTTTGACCATGTAATCATCCGCACCGATCCGCAAACCGCTCAGGATATCCTTTTCGGATGACCTTGCCGTCAGCATGATGATGGGCACGTTGGATTCTTCGCGGATTTTGGCGCAGACATCTCCGCCTGTCATATCCGGCAGCATCAGATCCAACACGATCAGATCCGGATGGAAAGCATGAAATTTCTCCAACGCCTCCGCTCCGGACTCGGCACGGTATACCTGATATTTTTTGGCGGCCAGATAGGCCTCCACGATATCCAAAATATTTGGTTCATCATCGACGATCAAAACCTTCATCGGCATCCACCTCCATCATATTTCCCAGATTTTATTGTACACTGACCTGACCCATCATGCCATTATCCTCATGCTCCAAAATGTGGCAATGATACATGAAGACTCCCTTCTCAGAAAAAGTCACCGCCAGCCGGACCGTTTCGCCGGGATAAACGGCGATAGTGTCCTTCCAGCCTTGCTCGTTCTGCGGCGGCTCCGCCCCATCACGCGAGAGAACCTGGAATTGGACGCCATGGATATGGAAAGGATGAACCATGCTGCCCATCATATCCTGCGCATTGCGGACTTCCCAGATGACTGTTTCATTCAGGCTCTGTTCGACGTCGATCCGATCCATGTCGAACTGATTGCCGTTGATGTTGACCATGAAGGACATGCCGCTTAGCGTGAACTGTTGGACAGCCGCTCCCTCTGTCGTCAATTCAGGAATTTCATTCAAAGTTTCCGGAAGCGTGGTCTGTACTTCCGTCTCCTCCGTGACATTCAGGGAAAGGACGGTTACGTCCCCGTCCATCAGTTTCACGGTGTCTCCTTCAGCGTATCCGCTCAGGTCCACGATGATTTCCGCCCGTTCTCCCGGTGTCAAGGTCACGGATGTCAACGCAACGGGCTGCTCAAGGAACCCGCCGTCGCTGGCAATCTGGTGGAACTCCGCGCCATTTTCCAATCCGAACGTGTAATTGCGGGCATTCGAACCATTCACCAAACGCAGACGGATCTGTTCATTTTTGACTTCCACAAAGGGATTGATGGTCCCATTCACCAATAACGTGTCACCATAAGTGCCATCGGGATCATAAGCGCCTGCGTAATCGAATTGGTTGTCCGCATCGAAGCTCCGGTCCTGGATAATCAAAGGGAAGTCATTCACTCCATAGTCCTTCGGCAAGTCAAGCTGGTCGGAATTGTCGTCCTCGACAAAGATCAATCCGGCCAGACCGGCATAGACTTGTTCAGCAGTCGTCCCCAAGGCATGCGGGTGGAACCACAATGTCGCCGCCTCCTGGTTGACCGTGAAATCCACTTGCATCTTTTCGTTCGCTCCTACCGGATGGTGCGGCCCGCCATCCATGTCAGAAGGCAGCTTCAATCCGTGCCAATGGAAAGAGGTGGCTTCTGACAGCTGGTTTTCGGTCTTGATGTGCACCTCTTGGCCTTCGCGCACGACCAAAACCGGGCCAAGATAGGACCCGTTGTAGCCGAGCGTTTGCGTCGCTTCCCCTTCCAAAAAGGCGGTCTCTCCCGCCTGTGCTGTGACCGTATAGGTGATTTCACTAGCGGATTCGGAATCCGGCTCCGCCAGTTCCGGCAACCGCAGTGCTGTCATTTCCTGCCCGCTTTCATCCAGGACGGTAGCCCGGTCCGTACCCATCATATTCCCCATCCCGCTGAAATCCCCTGTGTTTCTCGAATCTGTATCAATAGTTGTAACAGATGTCCGGCTGTTCCCGCTATTGAAGAACGTCGAAAAAAGATTGGCTGAAACAAACAGCAACAGTGCGAGCGAAGCAACCAAAGCGACAATCAGTGATGTTCTTCTACTCATTATAATTCACCCTCCATTTCTGACTCTTTTGTTGCCTTCATTATACATCCTCCATGTGTAGAACAGATGGATTTAGCAATCGGACGGCCTTGATTCAATAAAAAAATCCCCCTCTGACATGAAATCAGAAGGAGATGAGATTAATAGTCCGCACTCAGCCGAAGAAAGCCAGCAGGACACCGGCCGCTACAGCCGATCCGATGACCCCTGCCACATTCGGACCCATCGCATGCATCAGCAAGTAATTGGAAGGATTGTACTTGATGCCTTCCTTCTGAACGACCCGTGCAGCCATCGGAACGGCCGATACACCGGCGGCACCGATCAAAGGATTCACTTTTCCGTTCGTCAGTTTGTACATCAATTTTCCCATCAGGACGCCGGCAGCGGTCCCAATCGAGAAAGCAAAAAGGCCAAGAACGATGATTTTTATGGTTGTCATCGATAAGAACAACTCTCCGTTCGCCTTTGCTCCGACGGTTACACCCAGAATGATGGTGATGGTGTACATCATGGCATTCTGCAAAGTTTCCGTCAGCTTCGGAACCTGCCCGCTCTCGCGGATCAGATTGCCCAACATCAGCATACCCACAAGCGCAGTCGCCGATGGGACAACCAGACTGACAAAGATCGTGGTCACGATCGGAAACAGAATGCGCTCATTTTTGGATACTACGCGCATCTGCTTCATGACGGTCTGCCGTTCTTTCTGGGTAGTCAACAAGCGCATGATCGGCGGCTGGATGATCGGAACCAATGCCATATAGGAATAGGCCGCCAAGGCGATGACCGACAAAAGATGACTGGCTAATTTCGTCGTTAAATAGATGGCAGTCGGACCATCAGCGCCACCGATGATGCCGATGGAGGCCGCTTCTTCAGGCGTCATCCCCAATGCCAAAGCTCCAAAAAATGCCGCGAAGATACCGAACTGTGCAGCCCCGCCCAACAACAGCGTCTTCGGATTGGCGATGAGTGGCCCAAAATCGGTGGATGCACCTAGGCAAAGAAAAATCAATGGTGGATAGATGCCCAGATTGGTTCCCTGATAGAGATAATAAAGCAACCCTCCGGATTCGCTGTCGGCGGGCGGCGTCATCAATCCGGCCAACGGAAGATTCACCAACAGGATGCCGAACGCAATCGGAATCAGCAAGTATGGTTCATAGCCCTTCTTGATGGCCAGATAAAGGAAAATGCAGGCGATGATGATCATAATGATTTCTTTATACGTAAGATGAACCAATCCGGACATCCGGATCAGATCAGTCAAAGCTTGTACCATAGGAATCCCTCCCCTTCTAGAGAATCAGCAATGCTTGATCGGATTCGACACTGTCATTCTCTTTCACCAAAATACGTCTGACGACGCCATCTTCATCCGCAACGATTTCATTTTCCATCTTCATGGCTTCGAGGACGATGAGATTTTCCCCTTTTTTGACTCGTTGCCCCTCTTTGACGAGGATGCGCAATACGGTTCCGGCCATCGGCGCCAACATTGCTTTCCCTTCCGTTTGGGGGGCGACATCAGCAGTGCTTTTGCCGCTGTCGGCCTTGGGTTGCTCCGTCATGACTGCATCATCCGGCAACTCCCTCACCTTGACATGATAAACTTGTCCGTCAATTTCGATTTCGTACTTCTTCATAAAAAATCCTCCCTTTACAATCAGCAGATGGAATTTATTTAATACGCGTTACATCGATGATTTCAAATTTTTTGGCCGGATGTGCCTCATAGGCGGCTACCAAAGCCATTATCGCCGCTGCTTTGGCTCGTTGTTCATCCACGCCCGGATCCAGCAGACCGGACTGTGAATCATCCTTCTGGCGAATCGGTTCCGAAACCGCCACGGCAGGTTCCCCGACCAGCTTATGGACCAGCTCAACCAAGAACCAAAGACTTGCCAATACGGAAAACACGACGATCATCGCAACTACCGTGACAATCAGACCATCACTTAAATTGAATGTTTCCATTTCCTTCACCTCTTCCTCTTAACTGCGATAGCGGGCTTGGATCCGAATCACTGTTTCCGTCGTCTCACCTGGAGATGGCGTTTTTATTTCTTCTTGTTCTTTCGGAATGGTTGGATAGTAGACTTCTTGCAAATAAGCTTTACCGACCTGAGGGAACAATGCATAAGTCAATACGTCCTCGTCCGTGCGCGCCAGGTCACCCAGCTCCGCCTTCAATCTTTCGAACTCCGACTCCAGATGGTCTGCCGGGCGATCCGTGATGACGGCATCATCCCCGATAATGCTGCGTCTGAACGCGTCATCCACCGGTACCGGCGTTTTCCCGTATTTTCCGTGCAGGTAATCCTTCACTTCATTCGGGACCATCTTGTAGCGTTCTCCCGTCAAGACATTGAAAACGGCCTGCGTCCCGACCATTTGGCTCATTGGAGTGACCAACGGCGGAAAGCCTAAGTCCGATCTGACACGGGGCACTTCCCGCAGCACTGCCTCGTACTTATCACTGGCCTTGGCCTGTTTGAGTTGCGAGTTCAAGTTCGACAGCATCCCACCCGGCACCTGATAGATGAGGGCTTTGGGATCGACCGACAGCATTTTCGGATCGAGCACGCCCGAAGCGATGTACTTATCGCGGATCGGTTTGAAATAATCAGCAATTTCTTCCAATTTGGCGATGTCCAATCCTGTACTGTAACCCAGTTCCTCCAACACAAGCGCCATCGATTCGGTAGGCGGTTGACTTGTTCCTTCCGCAAAAGGCGAAATGGCACAGTCAATGATGTCCGCACCCGCTTCGATGGCAGCCATGTAGGTCATCTGTGAAACGCCGCTGGTGGCATGCGTGTGGATATTCAGCGGCACATCGATAACGGCTTTGATGGCCGGAATCAACTCTTTGGCTACTTTCGGCGTCAATATACCAGCCATATCCTTGATGCAGATCGAGTCCGCACCCATTTCAGTCAATTCCTTTGCCAAGTCGGTGTAAAATGGGATCGTGTGGACATCGCTGATGGTGTAACAAATCGTCAGTTGCGCATGGGCGCCGTATTTTTTGACGGCTTCAAGTGATGCCTTCAAGTTTCTCGTGTCATTCAAGGCATCAAAAATTCGAAAAATATCGATACCGTTCTCGACAGCTTTTCCGACAAAACGATCCACGATATCATCCGCATAGTGGCGGTACCCAATCAAGTTCTGTCCCCTAAGCAGCATCTGCAGCTTTGCATGCGGAGCACGCTTGCGGATTTGCCGCAGTCTTTCCCACGGATCTTCATGCAAAAAGCGAATCGCAGCATCATAGGTGGCGCCGCCCCAGCACTCGAGCGCGTAATACCCGGCTTCATCCATTTTCTCCACGATAGGGAGCATGTCGGCCGTAGACATGCGTGTCGCCATCAAGCTTTGATGCGCATCGCGCAGAACGGTCTCAGTAAAAAGCACTTTCTTTCCTTTTTCCAATCCGATCACATCCATTCTTTTCTTTGGAACTAGCTTTGAAAAAATCTTTTTGTGATTTTATTAATTATATACTTCGCTCCTGTTGCTGCAAAAACTCTGTTGAAAGATACGACTTTGTAAGCGTTTTCCATAATATTAGCTTACACTAAATTGACCAATAATTCAATCTGTAGATAAAAAATAAGAGAAAGAATATAGAAACAATCTACCTTCAATATTGATGAAAAAGCGAAAAAAAAAACCGCATCTTGGCAGTCTTTTTCTGAAGAGCATTTTGTCATCCCAATTTTGCTCAGTGTTTTATTTTACATACAATTCCTGCAACTGTTCACGGATTTTTTCATAGGGAGTATCCGCCTGCAGCAAAGCTGCAGTCAGATAGGCTCCCTCCACAAACGCCGCATCGCAAATAATCAGCTTTTTTTCGGTCATTTCACTTACCAACTCAAGATTCATTTTGGCGCTGCCCAAATCATAAAAGGCCAATATTTCTGGTTCACCCATTTCATTGAGCGCCGCCATGACTTTATCAAAACTCGTGCCGATGCCGTCTTCCACTCCGCCGACTGCTTTCACGGTAACGTCCTTCGCTACCTGTTTCAGCAAACGGGCCAGCCCGTCAGCGAGCTCCGCAACATGCGAAACCAATAAGATGCCGTACTGTTCACTCATCGTACACCCCCGCTTCCAGCATAGCCTCGAAGAAATACCCGCAGGAGGCAGCTCCCGGATCGATATGGCCATTCAGTTGTTCTGACACATAGGCCGCGCGTCCCTTTTTCGCCTGAAAATCCTTCGTGCTTATGACATATTCATTGATTTTTTCCAACGTTAAGCGCTTATTCCGGATGTCTTCCATGACCGGAATCCAAACGTCCACCAATGTCTTGTCCTTCAGTTCCGTTTGACCGACTTTTTGAATCCCTTCAATTCCGCTTGTCAGACTGTCCAGCAAATCGTTACCCACTTGCATAGCCTGCGACATTTGCAGGAAGGCTTGGCCATACAGGAGTCCGGCTGCCCCTCCCGTTTTCTGGATGAAAGACATCCCCGCCATTTTGAACAGATCTGATAATCCTGCCTGAAGCCCTTCCGCTAATTTTGCCTTCAGGTCGTTGGCGCCACGAAGCATATTGGCCCCGTGATCACCGTCACCGATGGATTCATCCAGAGTATTCAGATACTTCTCGTTTGTTTCCAACTTTTCGATGAACAGACTCAACCATGTTCTGGCCGTCTCGACAGTCAACATTTCCATCACCGCCTTGGATTCCTGGATCACATGTTTTCCATGCTACCTTTGCCTCCATTGTAAACGTTTTAACATGAAACGACAATCCGGAGACTTTCGAGTATCAATAAATCAAGTAGCGTATAAAACTTGTTGCACCCACTTATTCGGAAAAATCGACCACAAAAAAACTTTCAAATTGATGCTGATACTATGCATCAATTTGAAAGTTTTTTATTTTGCACTGCAAATAGGTTATATATCTTTCATATAGGCGTTTATTATTACCTTAATCTTTCCTCTTTATCCAAAGAAACATCAATACGCCAATAATCAGCATCAATCCCATCACAGCATAATACCCATATTCCCATTGCAATATCGCCATATGCTTAAAATTCATTCCATATATCCCGGAAATCAATGTTAAGGGAGAAAAAATAGAAGTCATGATCGTGAGAGTTTTCATCAAATTGTTTGATTGATGCGAAACCATCGAAAGATAACTGTCCCGCATATCGGTGGTAACTTCTCGATTAGACGTGATCAACTCCGTTACCTTCAATAAGTTGTCATGAATATCGGAAAAATATTCTCTTCTGCTTTTTATGCCACCCAAATGTCGGGAATTCAACATCCGATAAAGCAAATCCCGCATCGGATTAACTGTTTGCCTGAAGAGCAACAACCGATGTCTTATATCAAATAAATGATCGATGACATCATCCGTTGAATCGTTCTGTATAACATCTTCAATTTCCAATAGCTCATCCTCAATTTTATTGATGAGCGGGAAGTAATTATCTACGATTTTGTCTAAAATTTCATAGAGTATATAATAACTATCCCATTCTTCAATGTTCTTACAGTACAATAACCTATTCCGGATTTGATCCACTTCCTTTGAGGCGGAAAGATGGAAAGTTACGATAAAATTATCCCCAACAAAAGAATCCAATTCTTCTTTAATGACCTCATCTGCTGTTTCACTTATTTTGTGAGTAACATAAAATGTATAATCATCGTAATAATCAAGTTTCGGCCGCTGAAGTGTCTGAACACAGTCTTCAACAGCCAGAGGATGAAAGTGAAAAGTATCGGTCAAATGTTTCACTTCTTCAGCCGTTGGTTCATTAAAGTCAACCCAAAACCATTTGTATTGTGCAAAATTCGCATTATTTATAGCAATATCTGTATCTACTTTATTTTCATCCGTAATTCCAATAATTTTTATCATAGTGTAGCACCTTCTTAGCAGTATTTTCAATAACATAAGATCTAGCTTATTATTGATTTATGTCTGCACAAAAGAATAGGATGGTTCTGTAATTCTTTTGAAAAGGTACTTCTTATCTACTTCTGCCGTTTTGTTGGCCGACATTTTGTTTGATACACGTTCTCTCATTTTCAACACGGTCTTTACCTCCTATATTTGTTTGTCGATTAGACAATTAGGGATGATAAGACATGGTTGAAAGAGCAAAGCCAGTTAACTATTCAGTTTTTTAGTCAGAAGAACAGATGCAGTTTGTCTGCGAATGTCTTCTTTTCTACTTCGCCCTTTCGGTCCTATGTCCGTACTACTTCCCGCATCCATTCTTCTCACCTCGCTATTTCGATTACACTTAATATTTCCACAATAAAAAATCCCATACCAAAGCGCAAACAATGGTATGGGATGATATATCCATAAAAATACACAGCACAAATTTTTCATTGCACTGACGCCACCGTTTGAGCTTTAACTCTGCAGGGCGATGAAATTGCATTAGATGATACCTTGGTTTCGATATCGCCTGTTCAAACCTTCTCATGGTGTCTCCACCATTTCGCGGCAGCAATCCGTATCCCTGTAGTAGCCTTACCTACCGGAAATATTCAGTTACTTTTAAAGTACTACGCATATACTAAACTGTCAACTGTTTTTTACCTTGCACGGACTACTAATGAGCAGAAAAGTGACTATCATGCAGTTGGTCCGGCTCACTGTTTTTTCGTGAGCATTTGTGCAGCGTCTTCATCCAGTATCACGGTCACATGTTTGTGTGTCTGCAGGACACTTGCCGGCAGATCTTCCGTAACAGGACCTTCCAGTGCAGCTTTGACGGCAGCAGCTTTTTCTTTTCCGAATGCCATCAGGATGATCTGTCTTGACGAGAGGATTGATTGGATCCCCATCGAATAGGCAAAGCGCGGGACATCTTTTTCATCCGCAAAGTAACGTTTGTTGGAATCGATAGTGGATTGCCACAGCGCCACTTTCTGCGTGCGGGAATCAAAGGATGTGCCGGGCTCATTGAAACCGATGTGCCCGTTCGTGCCGATGCCAAGAATCTGCACATCGATCGGATTCGCTGCGATGATTGCTTCGAATTGCGCGCACTCTTCCACTTCATCCGCCATTCCATCCAGCAGATAGTTTTTCTTGAATGGTTTTGCATCGAATAATTGTTCATGCATAAAATGATGGTAGCTGTGCGGACTGTCCTCGGACAATCCCATGTATTCATCCAGATTGATCGATGTCATCCCCGAGAAATCAAGCTCGCTTTCCCGCATGATCCGGTACAGTCTCACTGGCGTGCTGCCGGTGGCTAACCCCAATACTTTTGCCCCGTTACTCATTTCTTCCCTGATTTTTTCGAATGCACAACGGCTGGCCTCTTCCGGAGTCGCTTTAATGATTATTTCCATGATCTATTCCCTACTTTCCGTTTCTTTTGAATACTGTATTGCCGTAACTGATGGTCTGTTGTACTTGGAATGCGCTGGATAGGAGCACCATATCGGCATCCTTGCCTGGAACGATTCCACCCTTTCGAACCAGACCGAATTCCCGGGCCTGATTGACGGAGCTCATTTTTACTGCATCAGAGATGCTGCAGCCGGTAAAGGCGATGATGTTCCTGAAAGCCTCCTGGAACTCCAGCACACTGCCCGCCAGACTTCCGCTTTCCAGACGGCCTTCGCCATCCTTGACGATGACCTTCTGCCCGCCCAACTCGCTGATGCCGTCGCCCATCCCTTTGGCGCGCATAGCGTCCGTAATCACTTCGATGCGGTCGACACCCTTCTGATTGAAGGCAATCTTCACCATTTCCGGATCGATGTGCAGACCATCGACGATCATTTCCGCGTAGATGCCCTCTTCCAGGAACGCGTGCCCGGTCACACCCGGTTCGCGGTGGTGGAGCCCTCTCTGCGCATTATAGAGGTGGGTGATGTGCGATGCCTTGGATTGTTGCAATTGGCTGCGACGAGCATTTGAATGCCCTACCGAAAGCACGATTTGGTTGTCCAGACAATACTTTTCGAAAGCTGTCGCATCGCTCGTCTCCGGCGCATAGGTGACCAAACGGATCAAACCGCCGCTCAAGTCCTGCCACTTGCGCATCAAAGCAGCATCCGGCAGTTTGATGTGTTCTTCCGGTTGCGCTCCCTTAAATACTGCGGAAATGAACGGCCCTTCGAGGTGGATGCCTTGGATGACCGGATTTTTTTCCGCGGCCTTGCGGATGCCGACCAAAGCCTTTTCGATATTTTCTGTCGATTGCGTCATCGTCGTCGGAAAATAACTGGTGATCCCTTCCCGGTGCATCGCCGCAATCATCCGGTTGATGCCCTCCGCATCACCGTCCATGTTATCCACACCATATCCGCCATGGCTGTGGACATCAATGAAGCCCGGCACCAGCCTGATTCCGGTTGCGTCAATCACTTCCTCGCCAGATTCGGGAACGTATTCCGACATATTCCCGACTGCGCTGATTTCTTTTCCGAACCGGATATACCCATCGGAGATGACTGTTTCCCCTGTATAAACTTCTGCATGGATGATCACTTTTTTCATTTGCGTTCCCCTCTTCGATCCTGAACTTTATTTTCACTGTGCACCTGCATGACTCAGCTGCCACTTCCCACTATTCCGATTTTTTCGAATAACCTTGCACATTTTTTCTCGTCAGATCCATGTTGTATTTGAAATTCTCATCCTGCACTAGGAAGGTCGAAATCACATCGATCAGATACATCATCCCGAACTGTGTGTTGACGAACACCGTGTTGTTGACGAAACGCGAGTGGTAACCGAAGCAAGTGACGTCCGCCAGTTTCGTCAGCGAACTGTTTTTGAAGCTCGTCAGGGCGATGATTTTCGCTTTTTTCTTCTTCGCGATCTCCAGTGACGCAATCAATTCCGGCGTTTCGCCTGAATTGGAGATGGCGATCACCAATTCATCCTGTTTGATGATCGAGCTGTTGATGATCATCAGATGGGAATCCGTAACCCCCGTGGCATTCAGACCCATCCGGATCAAGCGTTGCGCCAATTCAGCGGCCGTGAACCCGGAACTGCCGATGCCGTAGATGACTGTTTTGTTTGCGTTTTTGATCCAATCGACAACCGTTTCGATTGCCCGATCCTCAATCATCTGATTGGTTTCATCGATGACTTGCGTATAATAGCCATAAATATCATCATAGACGGTCGGCATTTCTTTCGACGGCTGATAGCTCGCCAATGATCGCAGCGCAATCTTCATATCCACAAACCCATCGATGTTGATCCGTTTACAGAACCGTGTGATGCTGGACGTCGAGGTATCCACTTTCGCCGCCAAATCCTTGATGTTCATATTTTTGATGGATGCTTTGTTCTGCAGAATGTAATCCGCGATTTTTTTCTCGTTCCCGGAAAAAGCGGAATATTGGTTTTGGATCTCTTCGATGATTGTCATTTTTCGTTGCCTCCTCTTGCTTTGCGTAGCCGCCAAAAGCGCGCTCCGCATTTCTTGACTTCGCCTCTTTCCCTTCGCTGATAGAATAACACATGAAAATGGTTTTTTTCAATTATTATTTTAAGAAAATAATTTTCATAGGTGTTTCGATTGGAGACACTTTTGGACAGCAAAAAGCCGCCCTCTTCCGAGAGCGGCTTGCTGTTTATGCGGATGTTTTAGATTCTGTTGCGATCCAACACACTTCTTTTTTCCATTTCCAGGATGATGAAATAAGCCATACCCGCTCCGATGGCGGAACTGATCGCGAAGCTCGGCAAAAAGAGCATCAATGCGGCTTCCATGCCCATAAAGAACTGCGCCAGCAAAGTGCTCGCCAACGACCCCAGGATTCCGGTGCCAATCCATTCACCCAGTGCCGCGTAACCGAGCTTTTGCGTTCTGGCATAAAACAGACCTGCACAAATAGCCCCGATCATGCTGCCCGGAAAGGCAAAGACGGTCCCTGTCCCCAACAAGTTGCGCAGCACGGAAACGCCGAAGGCCTGAAGGACGGCATATCCGGGTCCTAACCAGACAGCAGTCAATACGTTCAGCAGATGCTGCATCGGTGCTACCTTTGCAATGCCGATCGGGATGACAAAGATGCTGTTGCTGACTACCCCCATGGCGATGATCAAGGCAGTGGTGACTAATTTTTTTGTGTTCATAATGTTTTCCCCTTTTCAGTTTGATTCATTCCTTTTGAAGCCTGATCTATGCGAACCGTTTCCCCCTCCCTGAATTGAATGAAAATAAAAAGACACCTCCCCTGAGATGTCTTGGATATACGTACGGACTCCAGACCAAGCTCAGTTCCCTCCGCCAGTACGAACTGGATCAGGTTTGAAGGGTTCCGGCAATGCCGGTCTCAGCGCAATAGCGCACCCCTACTGAAAATAAAAAACGCTATATGATCTGATGCGAAAATCAAAAAATATAACGTTATGATGTCTATTTATCATTTTCCGCCAGAAGACTCCCACCTCTAGGAATGAAAAGGGCACAGCCCAATGAGTAGGTGGGCGATGAATGGCGGTAGGCGTCAGCCTATTCTTTTCGAAAAATCTTGCTACTAAAGAAGGCCCTCCCATTCGACTGAGAACAAACGTTCGTGTATAATAGGCGACAGAAGGAGATGACTGGCAATGATGATCCACAAAGCCTACAAGTTTCGGATCTACCCCAATCAGGAACAACAAATCCTGATTGCCAAGACCATCGGCTGTTCCCGCTTCGTGTTCAACCGCTTCCTGTCCGAATGGAACAAAATCTATAAGGAAACAGGAAAAGGACTGAGCTACAACGCTTGTTCCGCCAAGTTGACGTTGCTGAAAAAAGAAGAGGGGACACTCTGGCTGAAAGAGGTCGACAGTACCGCCCTCCAATCTTCCTTGCGGAATCTATCGGACAGCTACGACCGCTTCTTCAAGAAACAGAACAGCTACCCCCACTACAAGAGCAAAAAGAATCCGGTGCAGTCGTACACGACCAAGCATACGAACGGAAATATCGCGATTGTCGGGAACAAGTTGAAACTCCCTAAATTGGGGCTGGTTACATTCGCCAAGAGCCGGGAACCCGAAGGGCGTATCCTGAACGCCACCATTCGACGCAATCCGTCCGGAAAATATTTCGTGTCCATCTTGTGCGAAGTCGAAACCCACCCCACTCCCAAAACAAACACTACCGTTGGCGTGGATGTCGGATTGAAAGACTTTGCCATCCTATCGGATGAGGACAAAACCGTCTTCGAGAATCCGAAGTTTTTCCGAACAATGGAAAAGAAATTGGTGAAGGAGCAGAAAATACTGTCCCGCCGCATGGAGCAAGCCCGCAAGGACGGAAAGAAGCTGTTCGAGGCGAAGAACTACCAGAAGCAGAAACGCAAGATCGCCTGTATACACGAGGATATCACTAATAAACGGAACGATTACCTGCATAAAATCTCCACCGACATCATCAAAAACCACGATGTGATCGGGATTGAGGATTTGCAGGTATCCAACATGGTCAAGAACCGAAAACTTTCGAAAGCCATCAGCGAAGTCAGCTGGTCGCAATTCCGCACAATGCTGGAGTATAAAGCGAATTGGTATGGCAAAGAAGTCGTTGTTGTAGCAAAAAACTTCCCTTCCAGCCAGCTATGTTCCTGTTGCGGCTACCAAAACAAAGACGTGAAGAGTCTCCGTGTGCGTAAGTGGACTTGCCCCGAATGTGGGAGCCATCACGACCGGGATTTCAACGCAAGCATAAACTTGAAGCAGGAAGCCATGCGTATTTTAGCTTCCAGAACCGTGGGGGCCACGGGGTTAGCCTAACGAGAATCTGACCGATAGGTCGGAGTTTTTAGGAATCTCCCACCTCTAAGCGTAAGCATAGGTGGGAGTAGTTCAAGCGAATAGTCAAACGCCACATTCCCTACGCTAGTATGAACTAGATCAGGTACAAAGAGTTCTGGCAATGCCGGTCTCAGCGCAATAGCGCACCCCCAGTGTTTCTCATTTGATTCTAACCAATAATCCGCGGAAACGCAACCCTATTCTGAAGCTTTCTCTCCCGCAGCGCTCGGATCCAACACAATGACTTTTCCGAAACTGTCCTGGCTCTGCAAAAAGGCATGGGCTTGGGCAACCTCTTCGAGCGGGAAGACTCTCTCGGGATCCACAGCAATGCCTTTTTCTTCAATGTACTCCAGCAGTTCATTCACCTTCTCGCCGGAGACGTCACTCGAATGGAAAGTAGTCAAGTAGCTGTTGTGCTTCAATTCCATGATGGGATCGAAATCCTCCAGAAACCATTTCCCGCCCAGTTGGCCGGTGCTGCAGACGATGCCAGCTTCTTTGATATGGGAAAGGCTGTCCTTGATCGTCGCAGGCCCGATCAATTCCAGAATCTTGTCGAAAGTCTTTTCCGTTTCCAAAATGCCGTTGCGATCTTCGACGTAGTCGCTGAAGCCGGCTTCCTTCAGTCTCTCGCCCTTTTCGGCTTTTCGTGTGCTCCCATAAACCCGGATATCGGGGAATTGGGCTTTGACCAACTTGGCAAAGGCAACCCCGACACCGCTCGTTGCACCCCGAACCAATACCTGATCGGATGCTTGGATCCGCAGATTCTTCATGGAACCGAAAGCCGTATAGTAAGTTTCCGGAATGGCAGCCAGTTGGGACCAAGGCAGATCGGTGTGGATGGGGTAGATTTGGTCATTCGGCAACAGGACATATTCAGCATAGCTCCCGTCGAAGGCTCTCCCCATTTCTCCCATAATCGACACCACTTTTTGACCGAGCGGCAATTTCTCTTCGTCACTCGAACATTCCACAATACCTACACATTCAATCCCTAAAATGCGGGGAAATTTGACCGAAGGGGATTTCCCCTCCCGCGTGAAGATTTCCGAATGGTTGATGCCGAAGCCCATGACCTTCACGAGCGACCAGCCTTCCCGGATTTCCGGAAGCGGAACTTCCTGATGCACCAATTTTTCCGGTCCACCCGCTTCATGCACTACGACTGCCTTCATTCTTCCACCCTCTATCTTAATTTTTCATAATGATAACATGCAGCTGGGTCTCCCCGATTGCGTACCGCAAAATTTCTTGTAGGCACAGGAGTCGCACAAAGTCACGGCATCGGTTTGAAAAAGCGGCACCGATTCTCCTTGGGCAACTTCCGTCAGATGAACCGAAACCACATGACCTTCGTAAAACAATCCGGATTTCTTTGCCTGCTCCTGCTGCTTTCTTTTGTCCAAAATTTCATACTTCCGTCCGTTCTTCACGAAATGATTCCCGGTTTCGATGAATTCGAAGTTCACATGATGGTCCACGCAATCTTGGTGCATCCTGTGCACCCATTCATAATGGCATTCCCTTGCCCCATCATAGTTTTCCCCGCCAACGATGACGCGTTCGATTTTTCCGGAAGACAAATGCTTCTTCAAGTCGATTTCGCCGATCAGCGGTGCGGCCATGATACCTCTATGTTTGAAAGGCAGATCCAGGAGTAGCGGGATCCGCCTGTCGGCCATCTTCTGGTTTTCGGCAGAGACATTCATCCACACGTTTTCCCAACCCTCTCCCCAATTTTCTGGCAGGCAATCTTTCACGCGCTCGATTCTTTTCGTCAACAAGTAGAAAAGCACATCCGACCGCTTCTCGATCATCTTCCAGACTTCGCCGCGCCACTCGTCCGCTTCCTCAAGAAAGAAGTCAGAAGTCATGCAGACGCGTATCGTGGAACCGGGAGGTATGACGTAGTCGCCGCGCCGGTTCCTTTTCAGCGGGCGATCGAAGCTGCTCTGGACTTTATAGATCAGCGCGCCGTCTTTCCCTCGTTGACTGTCCAAATGAAACATATAACAATTTTGGCATCCCGGGCTGACCTTTTTGCAGCCGTGCCACGGATTCCAGATATCACTCAAGCGATCACTCCTTTGAAAAGATCAGGCAAATCTCCGTCGCAACGCGTTCTCAAGTACGTACAGGATGACATTGACAAGCAGACACAACAACATCGACAGCACAGTGCCCCACAACAGTTTTACGACGCTGAATGTCCGCAAGCCATCGAAAAGGACAGTTCCCAACCCGCCCGCATTGATCGTTGCGGCGATGGTTGCGATGCCGATTGTGGAGGTCGCAGCGATCCGTATCCCTGCGATGATTGATGACATTGCCAACGGCAGTTGGATTTTCCGGAACATTTGATTCCTCGTCATGCCCATCCCTACAGCGGCTTCGATGATTGTCGGATCGATCTCCTTGATCCCTGCGGAAAAACTGCGCAACAGGACATATTGGCAATAAATCACCAATACGATGATGGCCGTGTTCCTTCCCAGTCCCGTCAACGGAATCAAGATGGCAAATAGAGCAAGACTCGGGATCGAATAAAGCAAAGAGGTCAGATAGATCAAGCCGTTCATCACGCGTTCCTGATGCATGCAGGCCAGGATTATGCCACTAGCGATGAGGATGGCGATCGTCAGCGTCGTCCCCACTAATTCGATATGCTGCATCGTGGCAAGCAACAGTTTTTCATGGTAAGTATTCCAGTATGCAATCATTTCAGCTCACTCCAAAATGCCTCTTGTTCCTTTACGGTGGCAATCAAATTTGCGACAAACTCCGTTTTCGGATGGCGCATGATTTCCCTCGGTGCATCAAATTGACAAATCTTGCCTTTGTCCATTACCAGCACTCTCGTCCCCAGCTTGAACGCCTCATTGATGTCGTGGGTGACCAGCACAAAGGTTTTGTCTCCCAATTCTTTGTGGATCTTTTGCAGTTCATTCTGCAGTTGTAGGCGCGTGATCGCATCGACCGCTCCAAATGGTTCATCCAGCAGCATCACTTTCGGATTGGCGGCAAGCGCCCTCGCAACGCCGATACGCTGTTGCTGACCGCCGGATAATTGTTTCGGCTTTCTGTCGGCAAACACATTCGGATCCAGTTGGACAAGCTCCAGCAATTCTTTGACGCGGGCTTGGATTTCCTTCTTGTCCCACTTCAGCAGTTCCGGGACTGTCGCGATGTTTTGGGCAACGGTCATGTGCGGAAACAGACCGATTTGTTGGACGACATAACCGATTTTCCGTCTAAGATCCACTTCGTTCATTCCGCTGATGTCCTCTCCGAAGAAGGTTATGTTCCCTTCATCTTCACGGATCAACCGGTTGATCATTTTTAAAGTCGTCGTTTTGCCGGAGCCGGAAGAACCCAGGACAGTGATGAACTCCCCCTCCTTAATTTCAAAAGAGATATCATCGACTGCCTTCGTGCCCCCTTCCCCGTAGAGCTTCGTCACATTTTTGAATTCTATCGCGGTTTGCTCCATGCGGCCTCAACGCCTCCTTATTTTATCGAATCAAAGTACTCTTTCGCGACCGCTTCATATTCTTGTCCATCGACGTCCACTTTAGCATTCAGATTCGTCATAGTCTCCGTATCCAAAGTACTGCTGATGTTGTTCAGAATTTCCGCAATGTCAGGATTCACTTCCAACACTTCATTTCGGATTACTGGAGCCAAGTTATAAGGCGGCCAGAATTTTTTATCATCCACCAAGACGGTAAATTCTTCTTTATTTGTCAGTTGTCCTTCTGTCGTATAGGCCGGAGCGACATCCGCTTCATCATTTTTCAAGACTTCATATTTCAAACTGTTGTCGTAGACTGTCGAACTCTTCCAATTGAATTCTCCGTATGCTTTGGTCAAACCAGGAAGGCCATCTTCCCTCAGATCGAATTCACCTTGGGATGCAAAACGCAGCTCTGAAGCATTTTCCTGCAGATCGGAAATGGTCTCAATGCCGTATTTTTCGGCTACGCTCGTTTTGATGACCAGACCAGCGCTGTCGTTGGCTTGCGCATAATCCAACCAGGTCAGATCGAACTGCTCATCGTATTCTGCTTTGATTGTGTCATAGACTTTCTGCGGATCGGTTTCTATCTCCATTTCCAGTACTACCAACAGGCCTGTCCCTGTATACTCCGGATAAAGGTCGATTTCATCATTGGTGATCGATGTGTGAACAACCGAGCTGGCAATATTCGGAATTCTTTCAACCTCATAGCCGGCATCTTCCAAAGCCAACGCATAAATTTCCGAAACAACCAAGTTTTCGGTGAAGTCCTTTGAACCCACGCGGATGGCTGTATCTTCCGTGCTGCCGCTACCCAAACTTGAACATCCTGAGACCATAAGTGTTGTGGCCAACATTGCAATCGTGCTGATGATACTTTTTCTTTTCATTTAATTGATGCTCCTTTTAATTATGTAATCAAGAAAGATACTTGTCGTGAAGGCAAGCACCGCTACCGATACCCCTCCAATGAGAAGCAGATCCATCCTGTTCAAACCCAATCCGGTAAAAATCAATGTTCCCAAACCGCCAGCTCCGATGTATGTAGCCAACGTCGCACTCGAGATGATTTCCACCAAAGCAAGCTTCACACCGGTCATCACAAGAGGAAAAGCCAGCGGAATCTTCACCCTTTTCAGGAGCTCCCGATCGGTCATCCCCAAACCCTTCCCCGTTTCGATCATCACAGAGGGGACTTCCAGGAATCCGACCGTTGTGTTGACTAATATCGGCGGGATACCCAACAACACCAATGCGATCAACGCTGGAGCCCTTCCGACCCCAATAATGGAGATCAACAAAAAGAGGACCGCCAAACTGGGAATAATCCGCAAGGCTTGGGAACTGAAGGTGATCATCTGGCTGAGTTTCCGGTGCTTGTGACTGATGTATCCAAGCGGAATGCCGATCAGACAAGAAATTCCGATTGCCTGGATACTCAATCCAAGGTGCTGATAAACGTAAATCAAATATTGACTAATATTCTCTTGAAAGTACTGCAGTATGTCATCGACTAGCATTTTGGACCTCCTTTCACTTCAAACAACGATCCGAAGTATCTGCTATCTCACTAAACACCTTCAAACTGGCTGTTCCACTGCTCGTCAAGGAATAATAGCAGTGTCTGTCGCCTTCAAGCTGATTGACCACGATCGTATCCATTTGTAGCCGCCACAGATTGCTGACCACATTTTCTTTTTTCTCACCCGTCATTCGGACGATGTCATTGCAGCTCATTGTCGGGTAATAAAGGAATAGGTACATAATGGCAATCTTAATGTCCGTATCAAAGGTTGCCGCAAATATTAATATAGGATCTATCATTACCTGCATTCGCCTCCTTCAAAACATTCACATCGATAATTACCGCTGAATAAACTTCTTCGCACATGAACTACTGTCATGGTGGCCCCTTCGTGTTTGCGCTCCTTACTTAATGCCTCCCTGATAATACTCTTTTTGACTGCTGATGGATGGGTTCCCATACTCTAACTATAACCATAAAGATGCGCCCGTAAAAGTACGTACTTTTTTATCAGGTACTTACTTTTTTGTAAGCTACAGCCACAATGATACCTACAACAAAAAATTGTAAAAAAAATCCCTTTTGAAGCATTATAACGCTTCAAAAGGGAGTATGAAAATGATACAACTTTTGGCACCCGTATGGGATCACAGAAAAGGTCGGATTTGCAACCCGCTTTCCTACTTCCTATGCTGGCTTATTTTTGTTCCAAGAGATTATTTTTGATATAATCCGTTCCCCAATCACTCATGCTGTTGATGATCGGTCTTAGGGAGTCACCAAGATCGGTTAATGAATATTCCACGCGGGGTGGCACTTCAGGAAATACTTCCCGTTTAACAATCCCATCAGACTCCATTTTCCGGAGATTTTCAGTCAATACTTTTTGGCTGATGCCATCAACCAATCGGTGCATTTCATTAAAACGCTTGGTTCCCGTCAATAATTCGCGCATTATCAGCAGTTTCCATTTATTTCCGATCAGATCGACGGTTGTCGCAACCGGGCAGAATGGCAATTCTTCTTTGGTCAGCATCTTTTCCACCTCATAGATAGTAAGTTTCTTTTTGTAAGTTACAACGAATTATATACTTAAAATGAAACAATTTCAAATATTCCTTTCAGTTTCGGGTGTAACTATGCAAAAAAACAGGCTTCCAACGATGATGTCATCGTCAGGAGCCTGTTTTGTGTGATACCGGCGGCCGGGGTCGAACCGGCACGCCCTTGCGGGCACTGGATTTTGAGTCCAGCGCGTCTGCCAATTCCGCCACGCCGGCATGATATGAAGAATGCAATTTTCCATCTTACTCATGGAAAGGCGGTAACCGGATTTGAACCGGTGATAGAGGTTTTGCAGACCTGTGCCTTACCACTTGGCTATACCGCCGAGATGTTGCTATTTGAAAATGTTTGAAAAAACTGGGCTAGCTGGATTCGAACCAACGAATGACAGAGTCAAAGTCTGTTGCCTTACCGCTTGGCGATAGCCCAATAAAGAGGGCGACCGATGGG
>NZ_JBSQPW010000024.1:0-41709 GCF_055118575.1 Trichococcus sp.
GTTCGTCATCAGCGAAGGCGTCGTCTACATCATCGAAGTGAACCCGCGCGCGAGCCGGACGATTCCGTTCCTGAGCAAAGTGACCGGCATTCCGATGGCCAAGTTGGCCACAAAAGGGATTCTGGGACTGAAGCTGAAGGATTTGGGTTACAAGACAGGTCTGGTCCCTTCAAAAGCAGGCGTATACGTGAAGATGCCAGTCTTCAGTTTCAGCAAACTGAAGAAAGTTGACACAGTTTTGGGACCTGAAATGAAGTCTACCGGAGAAATCATCGGTAAAGACGTCAATTTGCCGAAAGCTTTGTACAAAGGCTTCATCGCATCAGGCGTGCATGTGCCTGACTATGGTACAGCGTTGATGACGGTATCGGATAAAGATAAAGAAGAGATCATCCCATTGGCGAAACGCTTGATTTCGTTAGGCTACCATATCGTTGCCACGACAGGTACCGGAAAAGCATTGGAAGCAGAGGGAATCAAAGTGGACGTCATCGAGAAAATCAATGAGAACAGCAATGACATTCTTGACGCTATCCGCGATGGCCGCATCAACCTGGTCGTCAATACGATGACGGAAGGCAAGACGAGCGAGACCGACGGATTCCTGATCCGCCGTGAAGCAGTCGAAAACAACATCCCATGTTTGACATCTTTGGATACAGCCGAAGCCTTGCTGCAAGCGATGGAGACCATCCATTTCCAATTGGAAGACATGAGTAAATAATTGTAACTGCGTTCTTTAGAAGGGCTGCCTCATTGGGGCAGCCCTTTTGCATTGCATCTGCAGCATGAGTGTCTTCGGGGTTATCGGATAACTTGAAAGAATCCGACAAGCAGAGCGCACGAGCCTTCGGAGTTGTCGGATAACTTGAAAGAATCCGACAAGCGGATCGCGGATGGCACTGGGGTTGTCGGATAACCGGAAAGAATCCGACAAGCGGAGAGCACGCCCACCCACCTCTGGATCTGTCGGATTCCTGCTATCTAATCAAATCTGAACGACAAAAAAACACCCCGCAGAAAGTCATATGAATCACTTCATATCAACATTTCTATGGGGTGTTGTCTCATACTAGTATGGAGACGACGGGAGTCGAACCCGTGTCCAAGCATATCGGCACTTCCAAGTCTACGCTCATAGTTAAACTATTGGAATTCGCCTTGAACTAGCCGTTTAACAGGCATCATTGTCGGCTAATCTGATTGATCTCTTCTGATTCCTCCAGATGGAAGGTCACAGCGTATCCCACATCATTGAGACCCTGATCTGAGTACATGGGCGATACCAGGAGGATCTTAGCTAGCTACAATTAAGCAGCGAAAGCTAAAGTGTTGTTTTGTGTTTTGTCAGTTGTATTTAACTGTAACGTTTTAGCGTAGACGTAACCTACGGAGCGCATCAAAAGCTCGACCTATACCTGTCGAATCCGTAACGTCCCCGGAATGGGAATGCACAGAGTTATCTTGCATCTCATATTATACGGTATCCAGTCCAAAAAGCAAGTATTATGCACAAAATATTTTGGTAGACTGCCGCATGTTTCCGAAAACCAACAAAGAATCGCAAGCGGTTCGGAATCGAATCGAAGGCTTTCGGAAGCTTTCAGCGCATACCGCTGTCCTGCCGGAGAGGGCTATTCTTTGAAATGTACAGCCAGTTTGAGTAAACTATAAATAAGTAACAAGCATTCCCATTAAGAAAGGATGGATAGAGATGAGACAGAGAAAGATGGTAATGAGTTTATTCAGTCTATCGGCTACAGTATTATTGGCCGCTTGTTCACCGCAGACTAATACGGAGGATACCTCTGTAGATGTCGAGAGTGTTTCAATGGAAAGCATGATTGAAGAGTCTTCTGTCAGCAGCTCAGAAGGCATGGGTGATATGGTCCACGATGACTCCGGAGAAATTCCGGAAGGATTAATCGAGGCAGAAGATCCGGTCTACAGAGTGGGAGATTCAGCCATCATGCAAGTAGGGCATATGGATGGCATGGAAGGGGCAGAAGCGACAATCGTCGGAGCGTTCGACACAACCGCCTATGAAGTCTCCTATGACCCAACCAATGGAGACGCGAGAGTGGAAAATCACCAATGGGTAATCCATGAAGAAATCATGGATGCCGGCGAAAATCCTTTCAGCGTCGGCGATGAAGTGATGCTGGATGCCGAGCACATGGAAGGTATGAGCGGCGCGACTGCAACTATCGATGCCGTTGAAACGACCACCGTCTACATGGTGAACTATACGGATACGATAACCGGGGAAATGATCGAAAACCATAAGTGGGTGACCGAACAGGAACTTGCGCCGGTTTCAGATCAATAGACACTCAGAATCCGGATCAGCAATGTCAAGTGTGCCTGGACACGGTTTCGACTCCTTTTAACAGCAGCAAATGTTTGAGCTTCTGGAATTAATTAAGAGGATAACTGATTCTGAGATGTATCCGCGCAACAGAAAGGACTGGTCACTATGAAATTCGGTATGCGCAAACCGAGCCTGAAACGTTCATTGAAAGCTAGGACGTCTGGAAAGATGAAGCGGGCAATCAAACGCAAAACAAATCCGTTCTACGGCAAAAAAGGAATGGGCCTGGTCCGGGACGCCAAAAGGGCAGCCTACAACAGGATATACAAAAAAGCCACGTTCTCGATTTGGGATCTGTTCAAGAAAAGAAAATAAGTCAATAATAATGATGACCGCCTCCTCAGTTGGAGCACGGTCATTTTTTTGATATAGCAGGAAAGTATAAAATTTTTCGGATTGAAAAGTGCTTCACCGTAGGGGTTTCACAGGTTTCCAAAATGTTTCATGCGCCTAACTGAACGAACCCGTTCAGCATTTCTTATTCCGAAAATCGCATCAAATATATTGCAGGTTTAAACATAAAATTCTGTATATATTTTGAAAAGAAGGGTATAATGAAAGCGTTACCTGAACAATGCGAAAGAAACATTTCCATACCCGATTGTTCAGGCTAACCACGACATAGGAGGCGGTTGCGATGACAATGAAGAAATTCCAAGTGGAGCTACCTGAAGATATGCTGGAAAAAATGAGACATGGGTATGCCGCAAAAAGGAGACAAGGCGGCTACGAGGTGAAAAATATCAGCGATGAAGAACTGGCTGAATATTTCATGAGCATGGGCTTGAATTATGTCGACAGAAAAATATCCGAAATTCTTGATAAAGAAAAAAAATAAAACAAAAGAGAAGCGATCCCGCAAAGATTGCTTCTCTTTTGTTTTTCAAATAACATTTTGTCAATTTTCGCAAAATCTGAGAAGGTAGGGGTTGCACAATCCAAAAATACATGGTACAATAACTTTAACATTTTGTGAAGCGCAGAAAAGAATTGTTTCAAAACATTCCGATTCGTAACGTTAGCAACAATGTATCATAAAGTGCAAGACGCACGAGGAGGATTTTCAATTATGGAACAAGGTACAGTAAAATGGTTTAACGCAGAAAAAGGTTTTGGTTTCATCGAACGCGAAAACGGAGACGATGTATTCGTACATTTCTCAGCTATCCAATCTGAAGGTTTCAAATCTTTAGAAGAAGGCCAAGCAGTAACTTTCAGCGTAGAAGAAGGTAATTTTTTTGGAATTTGTTCAAAATCAAAAGTCTGTTTGGTTTGATTTGCTTTGTTGGATGAAACATGGTACAATGAATTTAACATTTTGTTGGGTTAGAGAAACGAATTGCTTTACGAAAATTCCGATCCGTAGCGTTAGCAACAATGTAAGATATGTGCAATAGCACGAGGAGGATTTTCAATTATGGAACAAGGTACAGTAAAATGGTTTAACGCAGACAAAGGTTTTGGCTTCATCGAACGCGAAAGCGGAGACGATGTATTCGTACATTTCTCAGCTATCCAATCTGAAGGTTTCAAATCTTTAGAAGAAGGCCAAGCAGTAACTTTCAGCGTAGAAGAAGGTAACTCCTGCCAAATCTCCGCCCAAATCGATTTCAGCCGGAATAGTCGACCCAATATAATGAGCCTCAGGAACCCGATGCAAAATCAGGCTTCCTGAGGCTTTATTTTGTTGAATCAGTATTTCTTCTTAGGATGGCGATCGACGACTTCCGGATATTTTGCCAGGATGGCTTCGCCGGCAGGAGTGATGCGGTAACCCCTCAGGGGGAATTGGGAAGCGAGTTGTTCTTCGCTCAGTTCTTGTTTTGCAAGCTCCATCAATTCCGGCTTCTTCAGCTTGGAATATCCACCCACTTCGTAGTGTTTCAGGATGGCTTTCAAGCTGGCTGCATTCAGGTGATCCAATAAATCGGACGCTGACAGTTCCACTGCATAGCCTTTTTCGAGCACTTCATCCAGTGCTTGGCGGCCATCGATGCCGTAGTTGTATTCGAAATATTTCGGATAAACACTGTCGTTCGTGAATGTTCCGAATTGGATGCGCCACAACAGGATCAGATGCCCGGGAAGGATATCTTCCTCAAAACGGATTAAGTTGCGCTTCGGAACGAGCTGTTCCGATCCGATCCGCACGGCGTTCAGCCAATCTTCCTTGTCGCGTTTTTCGGAAATGTATGGCACCTCGGCATAATCCTGATAAAGTGCAAAAATATCCTGGACCGCTTTATCCTGCAAGTCCAAATGGCTGTTTTGTTTGTCGATATTGTTCGTGTTCATAGTACTCCTCCAGTTCATTTCTGTTTTATACTTCAAAATCGAAGGCGTAGCCCCTTCCTTTTTCGAGCGCTCTCCGGTAAACTTCTCCAGCAATCGCGACATCCATCGCTCCGGTGCCGATCGGGATGCAGATGGTGATGCCCTGCGAAAGGTCACCGGCATCTTTCTTTCCGATCGCCAATTCGCCCAACGTTGCAAAAACATCTTTTTCGGACAGTTTTCCCTCACCCGTCAGTTTCTTCAAAGCACCGCGATGGAGAGCCTGCTCCACATGGTCAACGATGATTTTGTCCGCCTTCAGGATAAGTTCATCTTCAATTTCCTGGAAAGATCCCAACGGAAAAATGAGGGTGCCTTTGTTGATCCATTCCGCTTTGATGAGGGGAGTCTGCGCCGGCGTCACGGTGATGAGGACCTCGGCCTGGCTGGCTTCCCGGGGATCATCGACGATGCGGATGGCGCCTTTGACGTGTTCTTGCATCTTTTCGGCAAATGCTTCGGCTGTGGAACGCTTGTGGTTCCAGACGATCAACTCGGTGATGTCGAACAGATCAGCGATTGCCCGGATATTGGTGCTGGCTTGCATACCAGCTCCGTAGAGGCCGATGCTTACGGTCGGTTTCTTGTGCAAATACCGTAATGCGTTTGCTGTCTGGGCCCCGGTGCGCATATTGGTGATATAAGCGCCTTCAAGTGCAGCGGTGAAGGTGCCGAGATGCGGATTGATCAACAAAATCATCCCGATGATATAAGGGAGTCCGGCAGCTTTGCGTTCGCCCAAAAATCCCCCTACCCATTTGAGGCCGGCGATATCCTGCCAACCGATGTAAGCGGGCATAGCGTTCATGAAGCCTTCATAATGTGGATAGCCTCCCGTTTCACCCAAGTCCAGCGTCAATTTTGTTGGGTTGATGATAGTGCCGTCACCGAGACCTTGGAATGTCTGATGCACGATATCATTGAAGTCCGTGATATCTACTAATGCCTTGATGGAGCTCTGGTTGATCAGAAGCGTTTTGGTTTCGGCCATGGCTCATTTCCTCCTTTTAGGAATTCTTACTGTATCACAATCTTTTCGTAGTATTCACTTCAAGTATAGCATTTTCTGGGCTGAACAAATAATCGCATGCATCCGTTTAAATAAAGTGTCCGCAAAATCGTATGAATTGTCATGGATATTTTGATGTTATATACTTAAAATATGAATAATTCAGAAAAGAAGAGGTGAGCGAAATTGGGAGAATATACTGGAAAAAGCAGAACTAGGAAACCGGAACTGGTTTTCTATGCGGGTTCGACATTGTTGGAAGGGCCGCACTGGGATGCCAGGAATAATTTGCTTTATTGCGTTTCGATCGAGAACAGCATGATTTACGCTATCGATCCGGAGAATGGCGAGGTCCGGACTTACCTTACCGATGGACCGGTCGGATGCGCAGTCCTCGACCAGGAGGGAATGATTCTGGAGGCCGAAATGGACGGTATTTTCCGCATCGATCCGCGGACGAAGGAGAAGCAACTGGTGGCAAAAGTGCATAATGACGAAAGGATGCGCTACAACGATGGGAAGTTGGATCCGAAAGGCCGACTGGTTATAGGGACGATGGGCTATGAAGATACTTATGAAGGAGAGGCCGCTTTGTATGCCGTCGAAAAGGATGGAACGTTCCGCACGGTTTTGGATGGCCTCACGTTGGCCAATGGTATGGGATGGTCACCGGATGGAAAGACGCTGTATTTCATCGATACGCCGACAAAAAAAGTAGGCAGGTATGCTTATGATCTTAAAACGGGTGAAGCGGTTTTCGAGAAATATGTGGTCGAAATCACCGACGGCAGCAATCCGGACGGTATGTGCGTGGACACGGAAGGGATGATCTGGGTGGCGCAATACGGCGGCGGAAAAGTCTGCAGATGGGATCCGGCGACGGGTGAAAAACTTGATGAGGTCCGGATGACGGTGAAGAATGCGACTTCCTGTTGTCTGGGCGGAAAGGATCATGAATACCTCTATATCACAACCGCGAAGGACGGAGAGACGGAAGAGGAGTTGGCTGGCGGATTGTTCCGCGTGAAATTGGCTTAGCGCTTTCGAGGGTATAATGCATTTCGTTGAATATTGGAAAATTGTTCCGATATAATGAAAGTGTAAGGCGATTCCAAAATAAGAGAGGCGATGGTTTTTATGGTGAAAAAGATCGGATTCTTGGTTGGTAGCTTGCGTGAAGAGGCCTACAGCAAAAAAGTGGCCTTGGCGTTTGCAGCATTGTTCCCGGATGGGTACGAAACAGCGATAGTGGAAATCGGACATTTACCTTTGTACAATCAGGATTTTGATGATGTGGAGGGGATGCTTCCGGATTCGTATACACCGTTCCGTGAGGAAATTAAAGGCTATGATGCTTTTGTGCTTGTGACTCCGGAGTACAATCGGTCCTATCCAGCAGCTTTGAAGAATGCCTTGGACGTCGGTTCGCGTCCGTATGGAGCAAATCTATGGGACGGCAAGCCGGTAGCGGTCATCAGCCAATCTCCAGGTGCATTGGGTGCTTTCGGTGCGAATCACCATTTAAGACAAGTGCTGGTCTTCTTGAATATGGTGCCGTTGCAACAACCGGAAGCCTACATCGGCAACGTCACGAAGTTGCTGAACGAAGACGGTTCCGTGGCTGATGAAAAAACGACGGAATATTTCAAATCAATCGTGGATGCTTTCGTCCAATTGATCGAAAATACATAACCACAATAAATAGAAATGCCTGTCCGCACGGAATATCGTGGGCAGGCATTTTTTGATAGGTTTCCTCTGCTATAATGAAAGCAGACAAATCTCACCCAGAAAAGGAAAAGCATATGGAAAAACAGAACACTACCCCATCACTATTGGACAGATTGAAAAGACATGCGGCTTCAAACAGCATCCCGATGCATATGCCGGGGCACAAGCGGAATTCCGATCTGCTCGGAATGGATCTGCCTTACAGCATCGACATCACCGAGATTGACGGCTTCGACAATCTGCACGGAGCGAGCGGCATCCTCAAGGAATATATGGAGGAAATCGCGGCCTACTACGGCACCAAGCGCTCATTTTACCTCGTGAACGGGAGCACCTGCGGCATCCTGGCAGGGATCCGCGCAGCGACGAAGCGCGGCGGCAAGATTGCGGTCGCACGCAATTGCCACAAATCGGTCTATCATGCAATCGAGTTGTTCGGATTGGAGTCCATCTATCTGATGCCGGAAATGGATGAAGCGTTCGGCATCCACGGCGGCATCTCGACTGCAAGCATCGCAGATACGCTGAAAACACATCCGGATACGCAGCTGGCCGTTTTGACTTCCCCGACGTACGAGGGGGTAGTCAGCGACATAGCGGCGATTGCGGAAATCTGTCACGGGCACGGCATCCCATTGCTGGTCGATGAAGCGCACGGTTCGCATTTCAATTACTCGGATTATTTCCCGACCACCGCGACCGCACTCGGCGCCGACATCGTGATCCAGAGTCTGCACAAGACCTTGCCTTCGTTGACCATGACATCATTGGCCCATCTGAACGGTGATATGATCAACCCGGAAGAAATGGCGCGGCAACTCTCCATCTTCGAAAGCAGCTCGCCGTCCTATGTGCTGATGGCTTCGATCGACAGCTGTTTCCGGTTACTGCGGGATGAAAGCAAGCCCTTATTCGAAAACTACAACAAAAGATTGAATGAATTTTCAGGGGAAATGAAACGACTTGAGCATCTAAAAGTGTTGTGCCACGGAAAGGACAATCCGACGGCGCACCCAACCTTTTTCGCCTTCGACAATGGCAAAATCCTGATTTCTGCGCAAGGAACCGGTCTGACCGGACAAGGGCTTGCGGAAATGTTGCGGAACGAATACCGCATTGAAATGGAGATGGCATACGGCGATCATGCGTTAGCGATGACAAGCGTTTGCGATACGGATGCTACGATGGCTGCTTTGGCCGTTGCGTTGGTGACTATCGACAGCAAACTCACTCCACGGGCTCAAGCGCAATCCCCAAATGACGGCACATTAATTTTCGCTTTGCCGGAAAAGCAATGCGAAATTTGGCAGGCGCTGGAATCGGAAAAAAACGATTGTCCTGTGGAAGATGCTATCGGGCAAACGGCAGCCGAATACGTCTGGGCTTATCCGCCTGGCATCCCGTTGCTGGTGCCGGGAGAACGCATCAGCGATGGGTTCATCCGCCAAGTCCAGACGCTGTCGGAAAAGGGGACGCAGGTCCACAGCGATGCCGGTGGGATCCCGGAAAACGTCCGGATTATTGGGCAGAAACACCTTGTTCAATAACTTACATTTTGAAAGTTATTGAACGAATCACGTTATCGATAAAAACGGTCACTATGCTGATAGGTCGGCAGATTGACGGACTAACAATTTGTTGGTAAAATTATTCACAAAGGAAGCATTTTTCTGTCAAGCAATATGCTTCCTTAACCTATTTCAGAGGAGATGTCGTTATGAAAAGAATCGTGACATTAAGCACCCGCAACCTGAAGGATACTGCCAAACATGGTGGCTGCGGCGCATGCCAAACATCTTGCCAATCCGCGTGCAAAACTTCTTGCGGAATCGCCAACCAAAGCTGTGTGAATCCAAGACAGGCAGCGAAGTGACAACCCACCACTAAAGTAGTGGGATTCTTGAGTACCTTACCGAACGCAGGCCATTTCTGTTTTGTTCAAGTCTCAAGTTTAGGGTGTGCCACCACCCCTCCCGTGGCAGGTCGTTTAGACCCACGGGCACCGACACTATGACCACATCGGTTAGATTGTTTTGGCGATGTTTAGGGCGCCGACTCTGTCGCGGTGGGTATGATACCCACAACTGCAATCATAGTTGCGATCTTTTACCTTGTTTCGCTCCCCGCACGATGGGCAAGTCTGAGACGTATATTCGGGTTTGATGTAGACCACTTTTATCCCGAGCTCACGGGCTTTGTATGCGATAAATGAAGACAATTCGTAGAAGGTCCAACTATGCAAGTTTGCTTTGTTTTTTCCTCTTAGCCTTGAGGTCCGGCGGATGCCGGAAAGGTTTTCCAAATGGATGGTGCCGCAGTTGTTTTCCGCTGCGAACGTGACGACCTGTCTGGAAAGCTTGTGGTTGATGTCCCGCATGATTCTGGATTCCTTGTCGTTGATGGTTCGGATGGCATTGACCTTTTTCTGCTTGCCCAATTGGCGGCGGAGTTCTTTGTACTTCCTGCGGAGGTGCTTGTTTTGCCGGCCGTTGCCGAAGAACTGGGTCTTGCCGTCGGCAGCGATAACGCCTACCGCCGGACAAAGGATACCCAGATCCACACCGAGAATCCCTTCGCCGACAAATTCTTTGTCTTCGGTAGGGACGGAGAATTGCGCCATCCAATGGAAACCTTTCTTCGTGATTCGCAAGGTTCCCAATTTGGAGCCGGAAAGCAACGCAAACAATTCTTCCGGAATGATGGCCTTGATGGCCGTTTTCTTCACCTTTCCGTCTACCATGATCGGAAACCGGATAGCAATTGTGTCCACCGAAAAATTCTGGTTGTTGTACGAAAGCATCGGTTTCTTGAAGGTACACTTTCCGAACTGCTTGTGCTTACTTTTGGCATACCGTATCAGTTCGTTTTTCAGGACTGAAGGAATGTCCGATTCGATGTGCTTTGAAGTGACCCGCGGGAATTTTTCTTCACGGATGGCCTGTTGGATTAATGCGTTTGCTTGTCGGATGTATTCCACCGAGAGCCGTTTTAGTTCCGTGGCTTGTGTCTTCGTCGGTTTTAGTTTGATTTGGACCGTCTTCATCTGCGACCCTGCTTTCCGTTGATTAAGATACCCTTATTATACGAACGTATGTTCAATAAAGCAAGGGGAAGCGCTTGTCATCCCACCATTAAAAGGGGGACCAACTTAATTGGCTTTGTCAACGCCAATGGCGGTGAAAAAAGAGTCCGTCCGACTGATTCCAGTTGGGCGGCAATTTTATGCATAAAAAGGAGTATGAACCCGAAATGATTCATCAATATAAACTGAACGGATACAATATCGTCATGGATACCTACAGCGGTGCCGTGCATGTCGTGGACGACCTGGCCTTCGACATCATCGCACTGTACGAAGAGACGCCGGTCGAAGAGATCGTCACGATGATGCTGGAACAATATGCGAACGACCCGGAAGTCAACGAAACGGAGATCCACGATACACTGTCTGACGTCGAAGAGTTGAAAGCCAACGGGGAACTGTTCACGGAGGACTTGTACCAAGACCTTTCCATCGATCTGAAGAACCGCCAAACATTCGTGAAGGCCCTTTGCCTGAACGTGGCGCATACCTGCAACCTGACTTGCGATTACTGTTTCGCCAGCCAAGGCAAGTACAACGGCGATCGGGCGATCATGAAATTTGAAGTCGGTAAGCAAGCAATCGATTTCCTGCTTGAAAATTCCGGGTTCCACCGCAACTTGGACGTCGATTTCTTCGGCGGCGAGCCGTTGATGGCTTGGCGCGTCGTGAAGCAGATCGTCGAGTACGCGCGCAGCAAGGAAGAGGAGTCCGGCAAGACTTTCCGTTTCACTTTCACAACGAACGGGATGCTGTTGAACGACGAAATCAACGAATTCCTGAACAAAGAAATGTACAACGTCGTCTTGAGCTTGGACGGACGCAAGGAAGTCCACGACCGCCTGCGCCGCACGGTCAACGGAAAAGGCAGCTATGACTACATCTTGCCGAAATTCCAGAAATTCGTGGAAGGGCGCGGCGACAAGGAATACTACGTCCGCGGCACTTACACAGGCAATAACGTCGACTTCACGAACGATATTTTCCACGTCGCCAATCTCGGCTTCGACAAACTGTCGATGGAACCGGTCATCTGCGATCCATCTGAACCTTACGCTTTGACGGAGGAACATCTTCCGGCACTGTACAGACAATATGAAATTCTGGCGGAGGAAATGCTGAAGCGCGGTGAAGAGGGCAACGACTTCACGTTCTACCACTACATGCTGGACCTTTCCGAAGGCCCGTGCATCCAGAAACGCATCTCTGGCTGCGGATCGGGAACGGAATACATGGCTGTCACGCCTTGGGGCGAATTGTTCCCTTGCCACCAGTTCGTCGGTGATGAGGAATTCAGCTTGGGGAATATCTGGGATGGCGTAACCAAACCGGAACTGCAATGCCAATTCAAGGAAGTCAACTGCTACTCCAAACCAGAATGCCAGGATTGCTGGGCGAAATTGTACTGCAGCGGCGGCTGCCCTGCCAACTCCCTGCATGCGACAGGCTCATTAAAAGGCAACTATGAATTCAGTTGCGACCTGTTCCGCAAACGCGTGGAATGCTCGATGATGGTGAAAGTCGCGGAATCGATCCGCGAAATGGAAGCCGAAGCGATGGCCGCTGAGTAAGAACATAACGATAGAAAATGAGAGAAGTGCGCGCCGTTCAACCACGGTTCGCACTTCTTTTTGTCTTTCTGATGAAATTGCAGTTGTTTAGACAAGTTAATATCCGGATGTCAGTTGTTGATGCGGTTACAAATGCAGAACTGTCGACAGAACGCTCTTCTGTCGGGCGTATGCCCAGGACGGTAACCTCAAATGTCGAGAGATCCCGCATCTGTCGACAAAACGGATACCGAAAACCGCGAAACACCCGACAGATAATGCAAGAAGGAGGCATCCCAGCCGGGACACCTCCTCCAGTTCTATTTCATTTCACCGATTTACTGAGCAGCCTTCAACTCGTCCAGAAACGCAACGATGCGACGGCAGCCTTCGATGACGTTCGCATCGCTGGCGGCGTAGCTCATGCGGAAGTAGCCGACGCCGGCCGGTCCGAACGCCGATCCGGGGATGACACCGACGCCGGCTTTGCGGGCGAGGTCGATGCAGAAGTTCCAGTCATCGTTGCCGTACTGTTCCGGAATGCGCGGGAACAAGTAGAAGGCGCCGTCCGGATTATGGATCTGCAGCCCGGCAGCCGTCAAGCCTTCCAGCAGGATGTCCCGGCGTTTGCGGTAGGCCGCCTTCATTTCAGCGGTCACCGCATCGCCATCGCGGAAGGCAACGCCAGCCGCCGTCTGGGCAGGCGTGGAACCGCAAGTGACGAGGCTCTGGTGGTATTTCAAAATTTCGTGTGTCAATTCGGCCGGGGCGGCGACAAAGCCGACGCGCCATCCGGTCATCGCATAGCTCTTCGAAGTGCCGTTGATGACAATCGTCTGCTCTGGAATGTACGTGGCGATGGACGTATGGCTGCCTCCGTAGGTCAGTTCGCTGTAGATTTCATCGCTGAGCACGAAAACATCATATTTTGCAATCACTGCCGCCAAGGCTTCGACTTCCTCCTGCGCATAGGTTGCGCCGGTCGGGTTGCTTGGGTAGTTGAGCACGATCATTTTCGTCTCCGGATTGGCGTCCAGGGTAGCTTTCAGATCCGCTGGCGTAATCAGAAAGCCGGTTCTGGAAGTGTCGATCATTACGTTCTCACCGCCTGCAAGGTGCGCCACGTATTCATATTGCGGGAAGGCCGGCGAAGGGATAATCACTTTGTCGCCCGGATTCATCAGCGCGAACATTGAGGCGGTGATCGCTTCCGTGGCGCCGACAGTCAGGATGATTTCACTTTCCGCTTCATACTGCAGCCCGTATTTCCGCTCCATGAACTTTGCGATTTCCTTGCGTGTTTCGAGGACACCGGCGGAAGGCGCATAATGCGTCTGGTTCTGATTCAGCGCCTCCACGGCCGCCGCTTTGATGAAAGCCGGCGTATCGAAATCCGGCTCCCCCATCGTGAAACGGATCAGATCCTTCACATCGCTGATGGCGGCGTCGAAGTTGCGGATGGGCGATCCTTTCAATTGTTTTACCAAACGGTTCGTTTCTCTGCTCATATATTGTCTCCTCCGGATGAACTATCCTTGATGATGTCGCGTGGGAAACCCACACTTTATGAAAGTAACATAACATGATTGTGGCCTCATTTCTATACAAAGATGGCTGCTCAGGGATAATAATTAGAAAATTGCTCATTTGATGAACATTTTCACATAAAAAAGGTCATTCATCCCGGCACTTTCCGACGCGGAGCGGTTGACAGTCCTGCCGGATAAGTGTACGATTAGAAAAATGAATGAATCACCAAGCAAAAAGAGGTCGCGACTGGTCAAGAGTACCGCAAGGGAAAGGGACGGTCGCCGAAGCATGAGAATGCTGGACCCAGGTTGAACAAATGTGGGGCTGTTCCATTGTCGTTGCCCGATGACAATGGATTGCGCTTTAGCTTGGTTGGGCGAATGCAGGTCTCCGTAGCCGTAAGCACTCGCTTACCGCTATTTTTTTGCATTTCCGCAACAAATGGCCGTCCGCCGCATAGGGCAAACGCAGGCCGGCGTGCTATAATGGGCATGTTGGAACAGAAAAAAATGATCGGGAGGAAACAGCAAAATGAGCGAACTATTATTGACAGATGCTTATGAAATCGCAGCCTACATCAAAGCTGCCGAAAAGCAAACACCCATAAAACTTTACATCAAAGGGGATTTTGAAAACCCAGCCTACGAGGGCTTGAAATTCTTCGGAAGCGGAGACAGCTATACAGTCTTCGGAGATGCTTCAGCAATCTATCCTTTCCTGGAAGCTAACAAAGATAAGATCAAAGATCAGGTCATGGAATATGACAGACGCAATTCCGCGATTCCTTTGTTGGATACGACTAAGGCCGATGCCCGCATCGAGCCAGGCTCCTTCATCCGTGATCACGTGACAATCGGCAAGAGCGCGGTCATCATGATGGGTGCAGTCATCAATATCGGCGCAGTCATTGGCGAAGGCACGATGATCGATATGGGTGCGGTCGTCGGCGCACGCGGCACAATCGGCAAAAATTGCCACATCGGTGCTGGCGCAGTGGTTGCAGGCGTACTCGAGCCACCTTCGAAATCACCAGTCATCATTGAAGACGGTGTTTTGGTCGGCGCGAACGCGGTCATCATCGAAGGTGTGCACATCGGCGAAGGTGCTGTTGTCGCAGCCGGCGCAATCGTATTGGAAGACGTACCGGCTAATGCGGTTGTAGCGGGATCCCCTGCTAAAATCGTGAAGATGAAGGACGAACAGACAAGCGAAAAAACCCAATTGTTGGCTGATTTAAGAGACTAATAACTACACGCGGAGGGACCAGGTGAAGAGCATGCAAATTGCAGAATTATACGAAACGGTGAAAAAGATCCGAAGGGAGCTCCACCAGATTCCGGAGATTGGCTTCGATCTGCCGTTGACTTCGGAATATGTCCGCCAGAAACTGGTGTCATTCGGTTATGAACCAATCAGCACCGCCGAAACCGGATGGGTAGCCTTGTTGAAGGGCAAGTCGCCGGAAGCGGTCGCTTTCCGTGCGGATATGGATGCGCTGGAGGTCACCGAGGAAACCGGAGTGGATTTCGCTTCGATTCACCCGGGCAAAATGCATGCATGCGGACATGACGGGCATATGGCCCTGTTGTTGGGTTTCGCGAAATACCTGAAGTCCCTGCCGATTTTGGAGAAGTCCGTCGTGCTGGTCTTCCAGCCGGCCGAAGAAGGTCCAGGCGGTGCGAAATGGATTATGGATTCCGGCATTCTGCAGGAATTGCAGGTCGAAAAAATCTACGGCTACCACGTGTATCCAAGTCTGCCTGAAGGTATTTTCGGCTTGGCTAAAGGACCCCTGATGGCGCGCAACGGCGAATTCGACATCACGCTTGAAGGCGTCAGCTCGCATGCCGGGCAGCCGCATTTCGGCAAGGATGCCCTGATCGCCGCCGCACAGATCCTGCTTTCGGTCCAAAATATTCTGGCCCGCGATCTCGATCCGCTGCAGCCGGCAGTCGTGAACATCGGCACGCTGCATGCCGGGGAAGCCCGCAACATTGTGGCCGGCAGAGCCGAGTTGACCGGTACGATCCGCAGCTACGACAAGGTGGTCTACGCGGCCATCAAGGAGCGCCTCGCCGACATCTGCGCCGGCGTCGAGCGCTTGAGCGGTGTCATCTGCAGGTTGGATATCCGCGATTTCTATCCGGAAGTCACAAACGATGCGGAAATGATCGGCACGTTGATGGATGCACTGCCGATGGATACCTACGAGGTCGTCAAACCGTTGATGCTGGCCGAGGACTTCGCTTTCTACCAGGAAAGCATCCGCGGGGCCTTCATCCTGCTCGGCACCGGCCGTCCCGATATGGGATGGACGCACCCGCTCCACAGCAGCCGTTTCAACTTCGACGAGAAGGTTCTGTTGAAAGGGATCGAATGCTACGATTTGATCCTCGAAAAAGAAGGGCTCAAAGGCTGAAAGCTAACAGCAAGTTACCGAACACACAACATACAACCAAAAAGCACCCTCGCCGGGGTGCTTTTTGCTTTCGGGGCACATAACGATTGCCGTCCTCCGGTGAGGGGTGTTTCGCCGGAGTACAGGACCTCATTCAAATGCTCTCCTCCGATGGCAGGAGCCTCATCGGAGGAGAGCCCATCTATTACCGGTCTCCTCCGGCGAACGGACCCTCGCCGGAGCTGTGGGCCAGTGTGCATTGTTCATCTCCGGCAGCCACTTTTTACCTAATTTGATCGAAGCGGGCAAACCAGATGGGTTGCAGCAATATTGCTCCGCATCCAATAAAATTGTAAAGGTTCGCTTAAATTGATGGATGTGGAAAGCATTTTTTCGGCAAAAAAGGTACAATGGAATCACATATTGGATGAAAGAGGGGAAATTATGCATAAGAAAAGATTATCCGCATTTCTTTTAGGCTCCACAGCATGGCTGCTTGTCGCCTGTCAAAGTCCAGCAACAGACACGGCAGCCATCGAGACGGCGACGAGCACGTCGCAAGTGCAATCGGAAAAGCAGGCAACTGGTGAGGCGAGTACGCAAGCCGCTTCAAGAGCGAGCAGTCTGGAAGCGACCGAGAGCGTGCAGACACAGCCTGCAGCAAACAGCACAACAGCGGATTCCACCACTACCATCGAGACGGCCCAGACCGCTGAAGAGTCGGCACTGATTACCGAGGCAAAACAAACAATCACGCAATTGACAGGCTATGTCGAAAGCGACGTGTATCTTTTCATCGTGGAATCGGTAGAGGGCAATGAAGTCACCATCAACGTCCGCGAAAACGGCGCCGAGGTAGCCAGCTCCGTCGGCTTTTACCGCTACAACGGAACGACCGGAGAACTGCTGGAAATGGATATCGTAACGGGCGAATACACCCGCCATCCCGCACAATACTAAAGAGTCCGTTTTGAACAAAAAAAGGAGTGATGATGATTCTCGACTTAGAATTATTGACAAAAATTTTCGCGATCAATCTAAGCTATGTCACGCTGAACACAATCCGTTTCATGCTGACGATAAAAGGCTACCGCATTTTGGCGCCACTGTTGAGCATGGTGGAGATCGTCATTTACGTGTTGGGACTGTCGATGGTCATGAACAGCCTCGACAATCCGCTTAATCTGGCGGCCTATGCACTCGGATACGGTGCCGGAATCGCTGTCGGCATAAAAATCGAGGATTGGCTCGCGCTCGGTTATACGATGATCACCGTCATGACCCAGGACGTGACCAGCACAATGCCGAATCAACTGCGCGATCTTGGTTACGGCGTCTCCAGTTACAGAGCCAACGGTAGGGACGGCGAGCGTCTTGTGCTCGAAATTTTGCTGACACGCAAAGCCGAACGCCACCTTCAGAACAAAGTGCTGGAGATCGATCAGAAAGCTTTCATGGTTTCGTATGACCCGAAATACATCCACGGCGGTTTCTGGTCCAAACGGGTCCACCTCGGCAAATAAAGCAACAATTAAATGACCGAACAAAGAAAGGGGAAACGATATGACTGAACTTGTGAAATTGGGAAGAACCGACCTGCTGATCCATCCAATCGGGCTAGGGGCGAACAAAATCGCCGCAGCCGATCCGGAAACGAACACCGAATACGGCGGTGAGGTGCTCTTGAGCGCGATCGATAAGGGATTGAACTTCATCGATACAGCCTTCCTTTATGGGAAGGGCACTTCCGAAACAATCATCGGCAAGACATTAAAGGAACACAGCCTACGCAATAATGTCGTCATCGCCACAAAGGGCGCGCACCAGTTGACGGAAACGGGTATTGTTCTGAACAATAATCCGGATTTCCTGACGGAACAGGTCGAAGACAGTCTCAGGCGACTGCAGACCGACCACATCGATCTTTATTACATCCATTTTCCGGATGAAAAGACACCCAAAGCCGAAGCTGTCGGCGCGCTGCAGCGACTGAAGGAACAAGGGAAAATCCGTGCCATCGGTGTCTCTAACTTCAATCTGGACCAGCTGAAGGAAGGCAACGCCAACGGCTACATCGATGTTGTCCAGGATGAATACAATCTCCTGAACCAGTCGGCCGAAGAGATACTCTTCCCTTATTGCCGCGAACAAGGCATCTCCTTTATCCCGTACTTCCCGTTCGCATCCGGGCTGCTGGCCGGCAAGTACAGGGAAGATTCGGTCTTGTCGGAGAAACAACGGCAGCGTCCGCAGTTCCAGGGCGGCACCTACACAGATATCCTGAAGCGCGTGGATATGATCCGGCCGCTTGCCGCGAAGCACCATACGGGCCTGCAGAATGTCGTTTTGGCCTACTACCTTTCCAAGGATATTGTCGATGCTGTCATTCCGGGCGCCCGCAATCGTCAACAGGTGCTCGAGAACCTCGAAGCTGCAGAAGTCCGGTTGGATGCAGCGGACATCGCTTTGATCCAGCAAGCTTTCCCGGCATCGTATCGGTTGCCGAAATGAATTTCCGGTTGCATCACATCCTTTTATTGCAAAATGATGAAAAAAGCATTTGACATTCATTAGATACAAGCATAGAATTACATCATAATCTAACAAAAAGAGGGGAGTGGATGGGAATGGATGCGACTTGCGGAATGTGCACGCTGCAGAACAAAAAGAAAGCGTCGTTCTCATTCGATGCCCTAGTCATTCTAGAAGTGATTTAAGCCCAGGATTCTTACTTACTACAAGTAGAGTCCTCTTTCCGCTTCATTGGGCTCTCATAAAGAATGAGCCTGATCGCATAGGCTCATTCTTTTTTTCGTTCAGTATGACAGGTAAATAATATAGATATGGAGTGGTTTGGATGACAGAAATGACACAGACAGAAGAACAGAAAGCGTTGAACATCGATTGGGAAAATCTAGGATTCAGTTACATCAAGACGGATTACCGCTTCATTTCTTATTGGAAAGACGGCAAATGGGATGACGGCGAAATGACGACCGACAACAAAGTCCACATCAGCGAAGGCTCTCCGGTTCTGCACTACGGCCAATCCTGCTTTGAGGGGTTGAAGGCATACCGCACAAAAGACGGCAGCATCAATCTGTTCCGTCCTGAAGAAAATGCCAAACGGATGATCCAAAGCTGTCAACGTCTCTTGATGCCTGAGTTTCCGGTTGAAAAATTTGTCGAAGCCGCTAAAGCTGTCGTCAAAGCGAATGAAAAATGGGTGCCGCCTTACAATACAGGCAGCACACTCTACCTGCGCCCTTACTTGATGGGTGTCGGCGACAACATCGGCGTCAGCCCGGCGACCGAATACATTTTCTCAATCTTCGTGATGCCGGTAGGCCCTTACTTCAAAGGTGGCTTGACGCCGACGAACTTCATCGTGTCCGACTACGACCGCGCCGCACCGCACGGCACAGGTGCAGCCAAAGTCGGAGGTAACTACGCAAGCAGCTTGCTGCCTGGTAAAGAAGCGCATGATCGCAACTTCAGCGACTGCATCTATCTTGATCCGGCAACGCACACGAAAATCGAAGAAGTCGGCTCGGCAAACTTCTTCGGCATCACGAAGGACAACCGCTTTGTGACACCGAAATCACCATCGATCCTGCCGAGCATCACCAAGTACTCTTTGTTGTATTTGGCTGAGCACCACTTGGGCATGCAAGTCGAAGAAGGCGATGTCTTCATCGACAAGCTGGATGAGTTCAGCGAAGCCGGTGCCTGCGGAACTGCTGCAGTCATCTCACCGATCGGCGGCATCCAGTACGGCGACAACTTCCACGTCTTCAATTCCGAAACGGAAGTCGGACCTGTGACCCGCAAATTGTATGAAGAACTGACCGGTATCCAATTCGGCGATCTGGAAGCGCCTGAAGGTTGGATCGTGAAAGTGGACTAAACGATTAGATGAAAATGCAGCTCTCCCAAAGCCTTTATGCTGGCGGAGGGCTGTTTTTTTGGTGCTGGCTGCCGGAAAAGGTCGGCAGCTCCGGTGAGGGAGCGCTGCCCGGAGAACAGCGTGCGTGCCGGCGACCAACTCCGGCGAGCGAATGTTGGCCGGAGGAGAGGTTTTTTGCGGCAGCCGAACTCCGGCGAAGCCGAGCCAACCGGAGGTGACATTTTCCTGGAATCGCCAGCACCGGCAAGGGCTACCTTCGCCGGCGCTGACGGAGCAACTAGGCTGTACCGCTCCATCAATGCATATCGGTGGCATTCAGAGCCGCTTTTGGCTATGATTAAGCTATAGATATTGGCGGGAGGAAAGAGGAATGAATGCATTAAGGAAATACATCAAAAATCCAAAAATTCGCCAAATCATGGTCTTGTTCCAGCAGCATTGGGGCCGGATGGAGATTGGACGGCAGTCGGCTGAGATGGCCTACTATGTTTTGTTGGCGCTGCTTCCCTCACTGTTGCTGTTGGGGAACATCATTCCGTTGCTGCCGTTGCCGCGGGAGCAGGTGGTGGCCTATGTGGAGATGGCCTTGCCGCTTGAAGTCAGCAATACGCTCACGCCGATACTGGAAGAATATTTGAACAGCGGCAGTGGTGGGGTGGTTTCATTCGGGCTGGTGTTGTCGATCTGGACAGCTTCGAAGGCATTCAATGTCTTCCAGAACGTTTTGAATCAAGTGTACAACACGAAGATGCGGAAGAACTTCATCGTCCACAGGATTTTTTCGTTCGTTATTGCCTTTCTGTTGGTCGCCATGATTGCGCTCGTTGCCTTCCTGTTCATGTTCGGCAGATATATCCGTGATTTCTTTGAAGAATTTTTATCCATCCAGTTGGACTTCATCACGGCATTCGATAATGTCCGGTGGGTCTGGGCCTTCCTGATCATCTCCATCATCATGACCGTCATTTATTTCGTGGTTCCGAACGTGCGCTGGTCAATCAAGTATTCCCTGCCGGGTGCGGCATTCGCAACGATCGGCTTCCTGCTGATTTCGCAATTGTTCTCCCTATATGTCGGAGTCGCCGGCAACCAAGCAATCGGGAACAGCGCGATCGGGGTTGTGATCACGCTGCTGTTGTGGTTGTATCTGATGGGCACGGTACTGATCCTGGGCGGCTTCCTCAACGTGATGCTGTACCATTATTTCCGACCATTGCCGATCGTTCTGAAAGAGGAGAGCCGTTATGCGATCCGTTATTCGAAGAACGCATTGGCGCTGACCGTCAACGAACAATCGCTGAAACGGCGGCTGATCCGCAAAAAACTGCGCATCCAGTCGAACAAACAGGCAGACGCATTATTGAATCCGGAAAGTCGGGGCAAAGAGGTTTAGGATTTTTTAAACCTCGGCGCCTTTTTTTTTGGGCGAAGTTTCTATATAATGAAAAGATAGCACGCCCATTGTTTTAGAAAGAAAGGATTTAACCATGCGAAATCAACAAACTACGCAGAATGCGGATGTTTCTAAGATCGATTACGGCATCATCCTGTCCGTGTTCCTTCTTGCCATCATCAGCGTCCTGACGATTTATTCAACGACTGTCCTGCAGACGAACGGTGACATCAGTACGACCATCATGCAGCTCGTTTGGTACGGCATCGGCATCATTGCCGCGGCCATCGTGATGCATTTCGATTCCGAACAACTTTGGAAAGTCGCGCCGCTCGCATATGGGGCCGGCATCCTGCTGCTGTTTCTGGTCCTGATTTTCTATGACCGCAATACCTACTACCTCCAGGGGGCAAAAAGTTGGTTCCGCTTCGGTTCCGTCACGTTCCAGCCTTCCGAGGTCGTGAAAGTCGCCCTCATCATCATGCTGGCGCGAGTCATCACCGAGCACAATATGCAGATCGATGACCGGACCGAAAAAACCGACATGAACTTGCTGCTGAAGATCGCCATGTGGTCGGCACCGCCGCTGCTGCTGGTTATCCTGCAGAATGACCTCGGGACGACGCTCGTGTTCCTGGCGATCATCATCGGCATGACCTTCCTTTCGGGAGTATCCTGGAAAATCCTGCTGCCCGTATTCGGGACGATTGGAGCGCTCGGATCGTTGCTAATCTACTTGGTAGTGTATAACCGCGATGTGCTCCTGAACTTCGGCTTCCAGAATTACCAACTCGCCCGGATCGATTCCTGGCTCGACCCATTCGGGGACAGCACCGGGGATGCTTATCAATTGGCGCAAAGCATGAAAGCGATCGGATCGGGCAAACTATTCGGCAAAGGCCTTGGCGTTTCCGAAGTCTACGTGCCGGTTCGCGTTTCCGATATGATCTTTTCCACGATCGGCGAGAATTTCGGCTTCATTGGCGGGTGTTTTCTCATTTTCGTCTACTTCTTGCTGATCTATCAAATGATCCGGATCTGTTTCGATACGAAAAACGAATTTTATGCCTACATGGCGACGGGCGTCATTATGATGATCCTGTTCCACGTATTGGAAAATATCGGCATGACGATCGGGTTGTTGCCGATCACCGGTATCCCGTTGCCGTTCATCTCGCAGGGGGGCTCGGCGCTGCTCGGCAATATGCTCGGGATCGGGCTGGTCATGTCGATGCGTTACCATTACCGCAGCTACATGTTCTCGGAAGAGGACGAACATTTCGGCATCTGAGCCTAACTTAAGGAGGCAACTGTATTGATCACTATTTATCAACATCCCCAATGCTCGACCTGCAAAAAAACGCGCGCTTGGTTCGACGAAGAGGGCATCGCCTATGAATTGAAGGACATCCGCGAAGAGCGTCCGGACCGTGAAAGTATCCGCCAAGCGATCGCATCCGGCAATTTGACGCTTCGCCGTATGTTCAACACGAGCGGTAATCTGTACAAGGAAATGCAACTGAAGGACAAACTCGACAGCATGGAACTTGAAGAAGCGTTGGATCTGTTGGAATCAGACGGAATGTTGATCCGCCGACCATTCGTAACGGATGGCACGCAGATCACGGTCGGACACGACGAAGAAAAGTTTGAGACCATCTGGAAATAAGAAAGGGGAAACCAACATGACTGAAAACACAGTGAAATACAGCGAGAACGGCTTCTGGATCAAGAAGGAAGCCGACAAGTACATCATCGGCCTGTCCGAAAAAGGCCAGGACGATCTGGGCGAAGTCAGCTTCATCGACCTTCCCGAAACGGGAGCAATCAAAACGACCGACACACTGATCGGCGTAGAGGCTGCCAAAGCGATGACGGATTTGACTTCACCATTGGACGGCACGATCACAGCCGTCAACGAAGCACTGGAAAACAATCCGGAGAACCTGAACAGTAGCGATGCAACAGTGAACTGGATCGTCGCACTGACGGACGTATCCGAGGAAGCATTCGAAGCTTTGCTGAACGAATCCGGACTGTAAAAGCATGTGAAAAGATAAAAAGGCAAGCGCGTGGATATGACATCCGAGCGCTTGCCTTTTTTATTTTTTTCCAGCGAAGGCCGGGTTGGCCGGAGGAGCCGGCCCGAAACCCGATATCCTCCTAGCGCGCCGACCGCGCTACCAGATCCTCGAAGAAGAGACGCATGGTCTTCGACTCCGGTATCATCGTCTCCGGGTGCCATTGGATGGCCAGGATGCTTTGTTCCGGATCCGTCGCTTCGACGGCTTCGACAAGACCGTCAGGGCTATATCCGACAGGCTGCAAACCCTTTGCGATAACCTTCAACGCTTGGTGATGAAACGAATTCACCGGTAGCTTTCCGCCAACGAGTTCGTGGAGGTGGCTGCCTTCCGTCACGATGACTGAGTGGGTTGCATACTTGAAGTCGGTCTTTTGTTGATGCTGGATGCGCATTTCCGGATATTCATGGGCAAGGTCCTGATAGAGGCTGCCGCCCATCTGCACGTTCAAGATCTGCAAGCCGCGGCAGACGGCCAAAATCGGTTTCTTCTGTTTCAAGGCTTCCTCCACGAGCGCCATTTCGAAGTCGTCGCGCAAAGGGAAGGTCGCGCCGATATGCAGGCTCGGTTCCTCACCGTAAAAATTCGGAGAAACATCTTGTCCGCCCGTCAACAGCAGCCCATCGATTTTGGCGATGTAGTCCGCTGCCGTTTCGGGGGCGCCGATTGGTATGATCAGCGGGTTGCCTCCCGCTGCCTGGACCCCTTTCACGAATCCGATGGGTGTGTAGGCGACGGAAATGCCTGAGAAAGCGGGGACTGCTTCCAGTAATTGGTTGCCGGTGATGCCGATCAATGGTCTCATATATGTTAACTTCCTTTCGCTAATTGCTGATTTTCATCATTTTACACCACAATCGGGAATATGGGAAAGAATCGTTCTTATTGGTGGACAAAACCGATCGATAGTTTATAATGATTATAAATTAAAAAAAAATATCGTTGATTGATTGGGTTTTCATTAGGATTTCATTGCGAAAGGTTTTCAATTGGGTTAGAATAGTCGTAGTGTCAATAATGAAGGTTCGATTAAAATATATAGATTGCGAGGAGTTAGTTTATGTCTACTTTAGAAATAATAGATCTGCATGTCTCCATTGAGGATAAACAAATTTTGAAGGGCGTCAATCTGGTGATGAACACCGGCGAAATCCACGCCATCATGGGGCCGAACGGTACGGGTAAATCGACTCTGTCGCAAGCGATCATGGGCCATCCGAGCTACACGATCACGCAAGGCCAGATCCTGTTGGACGGCGAAGATGTGACGGAAATGGAAGTCGACGAACGCGCCCGCGCCGGCCTGTTCCTGGCGATGCAATACCCGAGCGAAATCACCGGCATCACGAACGCCGAATTCATGCGCGCAGCCATCAATGCCCGCCGCGCGGAAGACGATAAAATTTCAGTCATGAATTTCATCAAGAAATTGGATGAAAAAATGGAAATCCTGAACATGCCGGAAGAAATGGCTGAACGCTATTTGAACGAAGGTTTCTCAGGCGGAGAAAAGAAACGCAACGAAATCCTGCAGTTGATGATGATCGAACCGAAATTCGCCATCCTTGACGAAATCGACTCCGGTCTCGATATCGATGCCTTGAAAGTCGTTTCCAAAGGCGTGAACCTGATGTCCGGTCCTGACTTCGGCGTCCTGATCATCACCCACTACCAACGTCTCTTGAATTATGTACACCCTACATTCGTCCATGTCATGATGGACGGCCGCATCGTGAAATCCGGCGATGCCAGCTTGGCGAAACGTCTGGAAGCGGAAGGCTACCGCGGTATCCGCGACGAATTAGGACTTGATATCCAATTGGATGAAGAATAGGAGGACGTCCCATGCTGAACGAAGAAAAAACGTCCTTGTTGGATGCGGTTCGCCTGTTTTCCATTGAAAAGGAAGAACCGGAATGGATGCGCAACAAACGGTTGGAATGGCTTGAAAAATACGAGGAACTGGATTATCCATTGATGGAACGCGTCAGCTACCACCGTTGGCCACTCCTCGAGACGACCATCTCCGCCGGTGCATACGGCGAGGAATTGGTGAACAGCCAAGGACTGCAATACGACTTGGGCGACACACCGAAAATCGTGCAATACGGAAATGTGACGCTGATGGAGCAATTGCCGCAACATTTGATCGATCAAGGCGTCATCTTTACTGATTTATATACGGCTGCTCAGGACTATCCTGAATTGGTCCAAGAATACTACATGACGACAGCCGTGAAACCGGAAGAAGACCGTTTCACCGCTTTCCATACTGCCTTCATGAACAGTGGCGTCTTCCTTTACGTGCCGAAGAACGTCGTCATCGAAGAGCCGTTGGAAGCTCTGTTCATCCAGAATGCCCACGTGAAGGAAAGCTTCGTCAAACACGTGCTTCTGGTCGCTGATGTGAACAGCTCCGTCAAATACGTGGAACGCTACGAAACCGACGGCAACGAAAAGAACAGCGCAAATATCATCGTCGAAGTCATCACGAAACCAGGCGCGCAAGTCAAATTCTCGGCTGTCGATACTTTGGGCGAAAACACGTCCGTCTACATCAATCGTCGCGGCCACCTGTTGAAGGATTCTTTGATCGATTGGGCAATCGGCGTCATGAACGACGGCAACGTCATCTCCGATTTCGATTCCGATCTGATCGGTGAAGGCTCCCACAGCGAAATCAAAGTCGTGGCTGTTTCGACAGGCAGACAAGTACAAGGCATCGATACCCGCGTCACGAACTACGGTAAGCACTCGATCGGCCATATCCTGCAGCACGGGGTCATCATGGACCGTTCGACTTTGACCTTCAACGGTATCGGCCACATCATCAAAGGTGCGAAGGGCGCTGATGCGCAGCAAGAAAGCCGCGTCCTGATGCTGTCCGATAACGCCAGAGGGGATGCAAACCCGATCCTCTTGATCGATGAGAACGACGTCACAGCCGGCCATGCCGCCAGCGTCGGGCGCGTCGATCCGGAAGAGATGTTCTATCTTCTTTCCCGCGGTATCCCGAAGGCAGAAGCAGAGCGTCTGGTCATCCGCGGATTCCTGGGCACGGTCATCGCGGCCATCCCAGTCAAAGAAATCCGTGAAGATTTGGTGGAGATGATCGAAAGGAAGTTGATGAAACTTTGATCGATGCTAATAAAATCAAACAGGACTTCCCGATCCTTTTCCAGACCGTGAACGACGAGCCGCTGATCTATCTGGACAATGCAGCCACTTCACAAAAACCGAACCAGGTGCTGGAAGCCATCCAACATTACTATGAGCAGGACAATGCCAATATTCACCGCGGCGTGCACACGTTGGCGGAACGCGCGACTTCAGCTTATGAAGCCGCCCGCGAAAAACTGCGCCGCTTCATCAATGCCGCTTCGACGAAGGAAGTCCTTTTCACGCGCGGCACGACGACCGGATTGAACTGGGTCGCTGTTGGCTTCGGCGATCTGATCGTCGAAGAGGGTGATGAAATCTACATCACGCCGATGGAGCACCACTCCAACGTGGTTCCTTGGCAACAATTGGCGAAACGCAAGAAGGCTAAATTGGTCTACTTGCCGTTGACTGCGGATGGCTTCGTCGATGTCGAAAAATCGGCCGAGATCATCACTGCAAAAGGCAAAATTCTGTCGGTCTGCCATTCCTCGAACGTCTTGGGGATCACCAACCCGATCAAGGAACTGGCCGCATTGATCCACCAGCACAACGGCTACATCGTCGTGGACGGCGCCCAATCGACGCCGCACATGAAAGTCGATGTGCAGGCATTGGATGCCGATTTCTACGCCTTCAGCGGCCACAAGATGCTCGGGCCTACCGGTTCCGGCGTACTTTACGGCAAGGAAGCCTTGCTTGAAAAGATGGAGCCTGTCGAATTCGGCGGCGAAATGATCGATTTCGTTTATGATCAGGAAAGCACTTGGAGTGTCCTGCCTTGGAAATTCGAAGCCGGCACACCGAACATCGCCGGCGGAATCGGCCTTGGGGCTGCCGTCGACTATCTGGAAGCGATCGGCATGGATGCCATCGAAGCCTACGAGAAGGAAATGGTGCGTTATGTGCTGCCGAAACTGCAAGCAATCGAAGGCATCACTGTCTACGGTCCGGCCGATCCGGATAAGCACACGGGCGTCATCACCTTCAACCTGGAAGGGATACATCCGCATGATTTGGCTACGGCTTTCGACATGGAAGGCATCGCCGTCCGCGCCGGCCATCACTGCGCGCAGCCGTTGATGCGTTATTTGGATGTATCTTCGACAGCCCGGGCGAGTTTCTATTTCTACAACACATTCGAAGAGGCCGATCAATTCATCGCCTCCTTGCATAAAATAAAGGAGTTTTTCAAAGATGGCTTTATCTAAACTAGAAAACCTATACCGCCATGTCATTCTTGACCACTCCAGTCATCCGCACAATTACGGCACTTTGGAAAACGCCGACGAACAGATCGAGCTGAACAACCCGACCTGCGGCGACGTCATCACTTTGCAATTGGCGATGGACGGTGACACGATCAAGGCCGCCAAATTTTCCGGCCACGGCTGCAGCATCAGCACAGCCAGCGCCAGCATGATGACGGACGTTGTCATCGGCAAAACAAAGACAGAAGCAGTGGCTTTGGCGGAAGAATTTTTCCTGCTGGTCCAGGACAAAATCGAGCCGAATGAAAAACACCTCGGCGAAGCGATCGTCCTGAACGGCGTCGCGAAATTCCCGGCCCGCATCAAATGCGCCACTTTGGCTTGGAAGGCTTTGGAAAGAGCGATTATCCAGGACAAAAAAGAACAAGGGGAAGAACAAGCGGAATCCCCGCATGAAGGAGAGATTGTATGAGTGAAGTACCAGTAGTTGACGATTATAAATTTGGCTTTCATGACGACGCAAAAATCATCTATTCAACCGGAAAAGGACTGACTGAAGAAATCGTCAGGGAAATATCCGAATCCAAGGATGAACCGCAATGGATGTTGGATTTCCGTCTGAAATCATTGGAAGCATACCACAAAGCAGGGTTGCCGAAATGGGGACCTGACTTAACCGATCTAAAATTCGACGACATCACCTATTTCCAGAAAGCCACTGACAAAGTTGCCCGGACGTGGGACGATGTGCCTGACGAAATCAAGGAAACTTTCGAAAAAATCGGGATTCCTGAAGCCGAGCGTGCCTATCTGGCCGGCGTAACGGTCCAGTACGAGTCGGAAGCCGTCTATCACAACATGAAGGACGAGTTTGAGAAATTAGGCATCGTCTTCACCGATACGGACACAGCTCTGAAGGAATATCCGGAAATCTTCAAGGAACATTTCGCCACGGTTGTACCACCGACAGACAACTTCCAAGCAGCTTTGAATTCAGCTGTTTGGTCCGGTGGTACGTTCATCTATGTTCCGAAAGGCGTCAAATGTGATGTGCCGTTGCAGACTTACTTCCGTATCAACAATGAAGGCTCCGGCCAATTCGAACGCACGTTGATCGTCGTTGACGAAGGCGCCAGCGTCCACTATGTTGAAGGTTGTACCGCACCGACTTATTCGGCCGACAGCCTGCATGCCGCAGTCGTTGAGATCATCGTGAAGAAGGATGCTTATTGCCGCTACACGACCATCCAAAACTGGTCCGGAAATGTCTACAATTTGGTGACGAAACGTGCCGTAGCCCTGGAAAATGCGACCATGGAATGGATTGACGGCAACTTGGGTGCCAAAGTGACCATGAAATACCCAAGTATCTTCCTGAACGGCCGTGGCGCCAAAGGAACGATGCTTTCCGTAGCTTTCGCCGGCAAAGGTCAACTGCAGGATACCGGCGCAAAAATGATCCACAACGCACCGCACACGTCCAGCTCGATTGTCTCCAAGTCGATCGCCAAAGACGGCGGGGCAGTGAACTATCGCGGACAAGTGAAGTTCGGGAAGAAATCGGAAGGATCAATCTCGCATATCGAATGCGACACGATCATCATGGACGACATCTCCACTTCCGACACAATCCCGTTCAACGAAATCCACAATGGCAGAGTCTCCCTGGAGCACGAAGCCAAAGTTTCCAAAATCTCTGAAGAGCAGCTTTACTACCTGATGAGCCGTGGCCTCAGCGAGTCCCAAGCGACCGAAATGATCGTCATGGGCTTCGTAGAGCCATTCACAAAAGAACTTCCGATGGAGTATGCAGTCGAGTTGAATAGACTTATTGCGTATGAAATGGAAGGGTCTGTAGGATAAAACATCAAATATAGGCTAGAAAGGGCTGCGCAAAGCCTTTTCTAGCCTTTTTATTTTTACGGAAATAGCGCAGTGAATTCCATTTTGAATTCCACTCTGTTGAGAATCAAAAATTGAAGCGTTCCGCGAATTTTTCGTCAGCGTTGTCTTCCGCTTTCTTGGTCACATGCGTGTATATATTCATAGTTGTGTTAATGTTGCTATGGCCCAGCCTCTCTTTGACAACCTGAATTGGTGTCCCAGCTTCGAACCAGAGCGAGCAGTGAGTGTGCCGGAAGCCGTGAATGGTTATATGTTTCAGTTTGTACTTACGTTCAAGCGTGTTCAGCCAATCATTCACTGTCGGACCATTGTATAGCTTGTTTTCTGGATAGGTAGTAAAAACGAGTTGCTCTTTTGAGCTTGTGTTAATCCCTCGTTTGAAGTACATCTTCCTTTGGCTTGCACGCCATCCCATTAGAATATCGGCCGTTTTTTTATCAATGGAGATCTCTCTGTAAGATTCGAAAGTCTTCGGGGTTGAAACGATCACAACGCCATCTTTGTCAACGGTCTGCGTTTTTGAAATGGTGATTCTTTTTGATTTGAAATTAATGTCATCACATGTCAAGGCTAACGCTTCTCCACGCCTGCAGCCGGTAAATGCGAGGAGACGGAAGAAGGTTGTGAATTTTTCGTTACCGTAATCCTCGCAGCATTCAAGGAAATATTTCAGCTCTTCGGCATCGAGATAGTTTTCCTCTTGCTGCAAAGGCTGCTCCTTTTTTTGTCGCGGAAGCTTCAGCATCTTCATGGGGTTCGCGTCTATGATCCCCATCAATAACGCATAATTCAATGTTTCGGAAACAATGCGTTTTGGATACTTAGCGTTTTTGAAGTGATCCGTCCATTTATTCAGAATTTTTTGGCAGAAAGCGATGTCTATTTTTTCGATAAACAGATTGCCGAAGTAAGGTAGAACGTGCAACTCGGCATAGCGTTTTGTCGTTCCATACGATCCTGGCTTCACTTCGCGTTCATGTTGCTGCAACCATAATTCATAAACATCGCTGAAGCGGTACCGTTGCTTTTTTTGGGTGGTATGCAAACCATCCGCTGAGTTCACCTTCAGCCTGGCCTCCATCACTTCCGCTTCCTTCTTTGTGGCGAACCCTCTCCTTGTGGTGCTTTTTTTCTTCCCGGTAACGGGATCGATGCCTAAGTACACCTGTGCTAAATAAGCTTTTGAACCATCTTTCTTTCTGTATTCCTTTATCAATTTAAAAACCTCCTGATCTCTCTTGCCCGCCAGCGCGAAAGAACTATTCGTTGGTTCTTAAATATGCTAAAATGAACATACACAAAGAAGCCTTGTCATGAGGCTCTTTCTACTAAACACCACTTTCGCTTTGGTCGGGGAGAGTGGTGTTTTTTATTTATTCACATAATACTCTTCTAACTGTTTATATACATGTTGTAGCTGTGCTAAGTATTCCGATGTAGACTGATTAAGTGCGTATTTTGTTGATCTGCCTTTTCCTGTTTAGTGCAAAATAAAAGTACAGAGTTTTGCAGGAGAAAACTACACAACTCTGCAATATAAAAAGTCCATTGCTGACACCTTGATATCCGCCACAGGAAATTACCAGCAGTGACATAGTTATTACCACCTAGTGACACCGATATTACCAGTGAGTGCCAGACAAGTTACCAGTGAGAAAAATAATCGAGAAAAGCTGCCCTAATCCTTTAAATAAAGGAAATGGACAGCTTTTCGTGAATAAGGCTAAAATGCACAATCGGTGAATAAACTTTACCAGTAAGTGTGCAGAGAGTTTAACACCAACGATACTGACCTTAAGGTCACCTAAGAGCCATTCCATATAATCCAGGAACGGCTCTTAGGTCATTTCAAGTATGTTTTCTAACTGTAAAATTTAAAGTTAGAATTGGGTGATGCTGCTATAGACCTTTCATTATCTCGGAAACAGGGTGATTTTTATTCCATTCGATACGCTCCTCAATGAGACTTTGGTACTTTCTGTACGCGGAATAATCATCAAACGTTTGGTAAATATCCCCCAAAAGGTCGGGAAATGGCGGACGATTTTTATCCGATAAGGTATTGATTGTGCGTCTGAGTTCGACGACCTGTTCTTCTAATTCAGCTGAATATTCAACTAGAGCCACGATAAAAGAAATAAGTTCGTACTCCTCAGATTGCTTTTCTAACATTTTATGATAATCTTCGGTTTCATCTTCATAACACATATTCGTCTAAACCTCCTATTGAAAATCAGTTCCGGATGCCATGCCGTTCACGCATAGATATTTCTCCATCTATCAGTAATTGGATTGAGTTATGGACGATTCGATCCATAATCGCTTCAGCTACAGTTCCATTTCCGAGTTTGTGGGGCCATCCTTGCGGATCAATTTGGGAACAGAAAATAGTCGATTTGAGCTTGTATCTCATTTCCACGATTTCAAGAACTATTGCAGCCTGTTCTGGCGAGATATCGATTAAGAGCCATTCGTCAAGAATCAGTAAATCCACCTTGGCAATCTTCTTAATACTTTTGCGGTAAGAATCATCATTTCGATAGTGCTCTACCATCAATTCATCCAGTAACTCTGGAAGACGCACATACTTTACAGTGTGGTGTTGTCGGCAGGCTGATATGCCGAAAGCCTGTGCGATATAGCTTTTACCGGCCCCAGTTGGACCTTTGATGATAATGTTATTTGTTTGTCGAATGTAATTGCAGCTGGATAGTTCCAAGATGCGCATCTTCTCTAATCTCCGGTCCTCGTGGTATTCGATGTCTTCAATACAAGCCTGTGAATCTTGAAAGTTTGCACTCTTGATTAATCTTTTTAACGTGTTCGATTTGCGTCTGTCGTACTCATGATCAATCAGCAGTTGGAATCTTTCTTCAAAACTCATTTTTTTGAACTCCGGTGCACTCTCTTGATGCTGATATCCTTCTACCATCCCTGCTAATTTCATTGAGATCATTTTGCTTATTGTTTGTTCGTTCATTGTGTTTTTCCTCCCCAATAATCTTTTCCACGCGTAAATCCGAAATCGTCCTGAGACTTGCTTGGTTTTTCTATTGCTTGTTCGGCATCTTTTTTCTTGTTTGCTTTCAGTTGATTTTGAACTAATTTGACCGTCGGTCGTTGGGTGACATTTAATATTTCCTTGCACGCTCTTTCGATTTCGTACTTGGTATAACGGCGGGAACTATTTTTTAAGGAAAAAATAGAGGAGAGCGCCTTGCGTTCAACTTGATAGGTGTCTAAAAGATATTGAATAAGGCGTAGAGTGTTCTCTCCAATCGTTTCCGCCCATTGGATGGCGTTTTCCGGTGTCTGCTCGACATACAGTTTGTGGTTATCCGGCATGTGATCATTACTGGTGGATAACTGACCGAATTTCCCATATAATCGGGAGTGCGTAGCTACTCGCATTTGTTTGAAGAAAACCTCGATGAGATGCTCGGAAACACGTACATCGACGTTTTTCGCGATATATTCATATGGAACGGAATAAAACATATTCCCAATACTGATGTGATAATCCAGGCGTACTTTAGCGGTTCTCCACTCGGCCATTTTATATGGTTTTGCTGGTAGAGGGGAAAGTGCGAACTTCTCCTCTTCTTCAAACGCTGTAAAGCGAGTGCCTTTCTTTTTCGAAAAATCTCTGTGATTAAATTCTTCGAGCTTCTCGCCGACTTTTTGATTCAAATCGCTTAGCGTAAAACAATGCTCATTCCTTAGAGCCGCAATAATCCATGTCGATATAGTGCTGACTGAGCCTTCAACAGATGCTTTATCCTTGTTATATTCAATTGAAAATAAAAAAGATTATCCTCAAACTCAGATTATCCTCAAAAAAGCCACAGACTGCTCTAGTTATCGAGAGGGCTCTGTGGCTTTTGAGGATAATAATCTAGTTCAATCCACAAAATTCTAAAAGATATTCTTCCTTGCCTTTCCACTTTTTCTGTTGCTTTAAATTTGGGATGTCTTGCACTGACTCCAATGCATTTTTAATAGTTTCGCCGTCGGCGTACGAATAAACTGATGTGGTCTCTAAGCTTTTATGTCCCAGAAAATCCTTGATGTAAGAAATTGGAATACCCTCCTTATACATTGCCATCGCGATACTATGCCGTAACATATGAGCATGAAGATTAATTGGGAAACTAGGATCTCCATTGTATGCAAGACGCGCGTACTTTTTCAAAAAATGATCAACCGTTCCTGGTTTCATCTGGGTGTGCATTGAATCATGGATTGTATAAAATAAAAAATCAGACTTATCCGAGTGATTATGGAATTCATTTAAATATGCCTCTAAATGCTTTATTGTAGCCTTCAGTAATGGAACATAACGAGTTTTGTGCCCCTTCCCTTGAATTCTGAGCTGAACAGAATGATCCCCATAAACTATGGAATCGCACGTAAGGCTAAGAAGTTCTTGTAGGCGTGCACCGGTCTCATACGCAAAAATCATGAAAAAACGATCTCGTCTGCCTAACTTCGTTGTGGCATCAGGTGCCAAAAATAAATTTTTTATTTGAGCTTGGTTGAGATATTCTATGCGCTCTTTTTTTGATGCTCTGAAAGTATGGATACTACAAACTTCCAAATAAATGGGCGTTAATTCAATATGTTCTTCACTACAGAACTTCAGAAACGATTTGATAGCAGCTAACCGGAGGTTGAGGGTCTGATAAGAACAGTTGCGTGAATCTTTAAGCCACATGAGATAGCCATATATATTACTTCTGCTAAAGCAGGAAAAATCCATTGAATCAAAGCTGATCCCTTTTTCGTCTGAAAAATATTTCCTCAATAGTTTCAAGGATTGTTTATAGGCACGTACAGTCTTGTCGCTAAAATTACGCCTTGTAACTAAGTAATCTGTCAAGAAATCTCGTAATAATTGGTAGAACTGCATTTTTTTATCAGTACTCATCATATACCTCCGGTATTATGTCATCGTTAATACTAGATAATCTTTCTTCAATTTCAGGATAAAACGATTCTACGAGAGTAAGATAGTAGTCTGTTTCTGTAAAATGCGAATGTCCCATATACTCACTTAAATATGGGTAAAGACCTGTGACATTCTCATTCTCTCTGACCCAAGAGTTTAGTCTGTGTACAGCGTACGTGTGTCTAAGATCATGAACTCTTGGTGAATTCCCTGTTACCAATTGCGCTTCGGGGAGATTATCCCAGAATTCATGAAACCAATGATCAATAGTACTTTTGTTATAAAATTCTCCATTTATATTTGGAAAGAATGCTTGTCGCATCGGGAAAATTTCTTCTATATTTTGGTTATATTCTCTACACACCTCTAAAAGATCCGGGCTCATAAATAATATTCTTGCTTTCCAACCTTTCGACTCCCGAATCAAAATCTGTCCGTTCGTTAAGTTAACATCGGTAATGTTCAACAGTCTGGCTTCGGAAGACCTCAGTCCACAACAATACAACAAGCGAAATAGTACAGGAATAACATAACAGCGTGTAGGGGAAAAAGGAGAAACGGGACAACTATCAATTGCATGAAAAAAGGCCTGTAATTCTTTTGTAGTAAAAATATGAGCTTCATATTGGAGCTGTTTATTAGGGATGTTCCCAGGGAGGATGTACGCTGCATGCCCAATGGCATGTAAATATTTACCAAATTGTCGGATAGGCGTAATCCGTCTTAAAAGGCCATTAGGATGTTCATTTGGTTTGTAGTGTATCCATTTATCGACAATCTCTTTTGTTAAAGACTCTATATCTGGAAAATATTCAAAAACCATGTCATCGAAATGGTATAGAATTCGTGCTGATGATTGATAAGGGAACCCAACAGATTGCTTTTGAGCAATAAAGGTTTCTAAATGCGGACCTAATCTGCTTTTAAAGATATGCTCACTCAAATTTATCCTCTCCCCAATGTATTTTCCCAATTTCTGAAAGATCTAAAGCACACATACGCAGCATAGATTCTTCGAGAGAGATATAAGGTTTGTCTGATTCTTTTGAAGTATGCCCAAGAATATCTGTTACGACCTGATGAGGAACCTTAGCTGAAAGTAAACGATGAGTTAGTGTATAACGAAATAGATGCAAACCTTTGGTTTTGCCATTTACTGGTTGGATTTTTAATTTATTCAGGAGTTTTGAACAAAAAGGATAAGCAGATGAGATTTTATTGTAGGGAGCTTGCTTTCTTAAAAAGATGTAGGGGTAATCTATACGCGGATGGCGTTCATGTAAGATGTATTCCATGAGGGCATTACCGATCTCAGGTAATAGGGGAAAAATGATTGATTCACCAGTCTTTTGCTGGACTACATACAGTTTTTCCTTATTCCAATCAATGCTTTGAAGGGTTAAGTTGCAGACGTCTGAGTCCCTTAGGCCGAAACGTAGAGCGAGTAATATTATGGCTTTGGTTCGCATGGATTCCTGCTCTAGTTGCTCAATCAAGCGCCGCTCATCTTCTACAGACAGATAGGCTGAGACATTGCCTTTTTGAATAAATCTGCTCATGATAACATTTGAAAGATTATAATCGGTAACGTTGTTCTCAAACAAAAAGGTTAAGAGGCTTCTTAATATCGGCAATATAGTGGCCATACTTTTTTTATTGCAGATGGTTGAAAATGACGCGATGATCAATTGGGTTTCTTCATAAGATAATCCGGCTAATTCTTCAATTGTTTGTATTTCTGCCAATGATAAGGTTTTACGGAAAACATAGTCGTACAGATTAATTGTAGCTTTACTAAGGTTTTTTTCACTTAATGTGTTGATATAAATGGTGCGGAGTTCTTCTAAATCGTGATCCGTAAAAGACAAATTTTGTTGAATAGGTTTCCAGTTAAATGTACCTGTGTCAGCGACTTCCAAAAGAACATGTGCAGCCTTTCTGTTCATTTTCCATTTCCACTCATTCATTAAGCATTTACTTCGTAATCCATTTATTTCAGAAATATACTGTTGTAATACTTCGCTTGCATAGATGCCTGCGTTTTGTTTATTAAAATAGTCGCGTATATCTAGCCAAGAGTGTTTATATTGTCCTATTGTAGATGATGATAATTTCAAGCCCCTCATTTCTAATTCAGACTTTATAATCAAGTGATCGATTGTAATCTGAATTGATATGGGGTAGCTCACATCTTTGAAAAAATCCTTCGTTTCATCTTCCGTCGGAAGAGAGCTTCTGTTAAATGGATTTCCGCGCTCATCTTTGGCATGAGTGCCGGCATAATAATCTACTAATTTAACGCATTGCCTATGTCTCGAACTTCTTTCCTTGGAATTTCTGTCATCTTCAATAAAAGCATCATAAAGTTTCTGGCATGGAACAGTGATATTCATTTTAGATGCCATTTGCGATAATTGGTTGCAATAAAAATGTAGCGACTCGAAAGATGAAGATGCAAGTTGAGGTTTTCTCTCTGTCAAAACAACGCTGATTATTTCTTCCAGTTTTTCCATCTCTAGTCCTCCTCATACTATAATCGATCAGTCAAAGAATACCACCAATGGAAAATATTATCTTCAAAAAAGCCACAGGCATCTCTAGTGAAAGAGCTTGTCCTATGGCTTTTTGAAGATAATCTGAGTTTGAGGATAATCTTGTGGAGCCCTGACCCTTGCAGGCATGCATAAAGTCCCATAATGGTCGCACATTTCCCGGTAGGTTGGATTCAGCACGAGCTCTTTCAGCGTATGACGGGTAACAGAGGTTTTAAGGTTATCCGGAACAACAATCTGCGTATTTCCTCCAAAGTATTCAAAAGCGCGGTTATGTGCACCGATCCAGGCGTTCATGTCCATGGATAAGGTAGCCTCGGCATAGGATAATTGGCTACACGGAAGCGTTGCGACAAAAACATAAGCCTTTATTTTTTCCCCTGTATCCCGATCAATGATAAATGCTGTTGATCCTGCCCAGTCCACTTCCATTATTTCTCCCGGTTTTCTACGGACCCTAAGGGTTGCTTTGTACTTATCCGCATAAGCTTTGTAATGACGTAAAAATGACCGATAGGTATAGGGAATTTTACCATTCGCACGACAATTAACTTCATACTCATAGTGAAGCAGCGACAAAGTCACATTGGGTTTAGCCAGTTCCTTGTGCACGAGTTCAAAATCAATCATGCCGTACCCTGAATTCTCAATGGCTTTGTAAGGATACAAAAATTCTTCTATCCAATGGTCATCCATCTCCTCTGTCAGTGGACATTCCAGTCCTTTTTCCTTAGCCAACTGAAGAATTTCAGTGACTTTCGGCCGACCGTGACCAGTACTTGCAGAGACCGTCCGCAAGCTCAAGCCCTCATGGGCCATTTCCAATATTTTCCGATACTGAATCATAAAAAATACCTCCAATATAATGTTTTTGCACGCTGTAGTGCTCCTTCATTATATTGGAGGTATTGTTGATTTAATCATCTATTTTGTCGAGTGGTAACTTCAATGTCATTGAGTGGTAAGTTTGGTGTCACTAGGTGGTAATAACTATGTCACTAGTGGTAATTTTGGTTGTCGGATATCACACCTAAATGAATAACCTACAATAGAGTTGTCGAGACTTATATTGGAGGATCAAAAAGGATGTTAACAATGGACCAAATTAATCATATCAAAGATACAAGAAATGAAGAAGGACTTTCGATCAATCAGATTGCAAAAAAGGAAGGAATTAATTGGAGGACTGCAAAGAAGTACGCATACTCTGCGGTTCTTCCGAAAGAACGAAAACAGACGAATAATGGCATGATGTATACCGAAGGATGGAACGAAATTGTAGATGGCTGGTTATTCGAGGACAGCCGGGAGACTCGAAAGAATCGGCGAACCCGTAAAGCGATATTCGAGCAGCTCCAGAAGCTTGGTTTTACAGGTGGGTATCGAACAGTTTGTCAATATATTCAGGATACGAAAAAGGAAGAACACAAAGCGCCAGCATATGAGAAATTGGAACACCCCGCGGGTGAAGCACAACTAGACTTCGGAACGTATCGCGTCGCCTACGAGAATAATTTCCGCATGATCAAGCTTTTGGTATTGGCCTATCCTCATTGCAATCGAGCCTTTGCGGTAGCTATGCCTCGGGAGAATCGGGAATGTTTCTTAACGGGTTTGAAGAAACTCTTCGAGCTCTCGGGCGGTGTTCCAACTGAAATACGTATTGATAATTTGGCAGCTGCAGTTGTTCAACCGAAGAAAGGCAAGGAAGACACTGTATTCGCTGAGGAATTTGAGCTGTTCCGTTCCTACTATCGTTTCAAAGCAGTCGCTTGTAACGCCTATTCAGGGCATGAAAAAGGAGCCGTTGAAAATAAGGTAGGTTATATCCGCTACAACTTCTTTGATGAAATCCCCTTGATGACGAGCTTTGAGCAGATGACGGACTGGCTGAATAAAAAATTAGCCGAAGATAGTCTGCGAAACCATTACCAAAAGCACTTCACAATCGATGAATTATGGAAAACAGAATCAGAATCTCTGCTGCGTTTACCTACTGAACCGTATTCTGTCTTTAGTTACAAGGACAGCAAAACGAATAAGTATGGGGAATTGAGAATAGATGGAGAATCAATCCATATTCCCAAGGCCGGACGAAACAGTCAGCTGCTGGTGAAATACACTTGGAATCAATTCACTTGCGTGAATCGTAACGGAGAGTTGGTACATCAAGGATACCGCCCCTACATGAACGAAACAATTCCTGTGGATTGGGAGCAAAAATTCAAAGACTGGCGAATGAAGCCTGGAGCAGTCAAACATTCGCGTTACACAAAATTACTTCCGCCCAATATCAAGCTTTATTTGGTGGAGCAAAATTCCGCAACCGTTCGAGATAGGATCCGCCAGCTGTACCAACTTTTGAAAAAATACTCACTAGAGACGTTGGATGAGCGTTTTGAAGAGCTGGTATTATCCAATCTTGGATTGATTGAGTCTCAAGCAGAGGTTGATATGACACGCTATGATCAGCTGGGACCTAAGGCGGTGAAGCAGTTATGAATGAGGAGTTAAAAAGTTTGTGCAAGAGGCTCCGCTTGGCATATATTCATGACTATGCCACCCAGCAGGTAATTACAGAGCACGAACAACGAATTATACTCGAATGCCTTCGGCATGAACAGGAAGAACGAGAGACAGCAAAAGCAAACCGCTTAGTGAAACAGGCGGGCTTCCACAGTGACAAGCACCTTAAGAACTACGTCTGGCATAACCAAATCGGTTTCCCTTCTTACCTTACGAAGGAAGAACTGGTCAGCTTGGATTTCATTGAGAAAAAAGAGAACTTGATATTTATTGGTACCCCTGGAACAGGCAAAACGTCGTTGGCAACCGGTTTAGGTCTTGAAGCCTGTTTACAAGGCAAACAGGTTCGCTTTTACCGGGTCTTAGATTTAGTCGACAAACTCCTTAGAGCCACCAAAAAAGGCACTTTGGAACGAACACGAAAAAGTATCCAGAACTGCGATTTATTAATCTTAGACGAATTAGGATACTTGCCTCTTGAACAAGAAGGAGCGGAGCTCCTGTTCCATTTGATTTCAGACTTTTATGAACGCAAAAGTTTGATAATCACAACGAATTTAGAATTCAGCTCTTGGAATAAGGTTTTTCAAGATCCGCGCTTAACCAGTGCGTTAGTAGATCGTTTGATTCACCACGCGCATATTTTCTCATTTTCTGGCGAAAGCTATCGGTTTACAAATGCATTATCAACCAGAAAACTGTAAAAAAATAGGGTCAGCAATGTTCTGTATTTTTTCTCTGCAATCTTCTGCACTTTTCTCTTGCAAAACACATTTCCGTCTTGCTCAATCAGTTTATTGTCTATTAGTGTTTTAATAGCCTGATCGGAATAATACTTTGTTAAATTTAACTTGTCTCTTATTTCAGAGCTGGATATTGGCAACATGCTTTTTTGTAAAAGCCTTAATATTTTCTTCTCATTGTCACCTAAACCTGGATGAGCATCTGCGATGTCTATTTTCCACAATTTTATAATTGTTTTATAAGTTTCATTTTTTACGTCTGGCAATTTCAATTTGTTTTTTTGCGCAGCCTGGAATATTTTTGGCTCTCCAGATCCAGCTCTCTCACATAATCCCACTCGTCTAAACAATGTAACAATAGTATTATTTCTCGGTTTTGAATCTCCACCTCGAAGAAATTCTTCTACGGAAATTTTCATGTTCCCAGGATTTGAGAAAATATAGTATCCCCGATAGGCTTCTATTTTAATAGGTTCATTATACTGGTAGTCAGCATGTATTACCTAGATTCCCAAAAAATTATAACGTGGTCGGGGGCACAACACCTAAGGTGTTATATAATTGCGACTGCTTCTTCGTAACCTCACCCACTCGCAATGCACTGCCTGGATTTTCAAATGCCTCAATGACATCCAATTCGTCCAGTAATTCCTGCATCGTGTAATTTTTATACAGCTCTTTTTCGGACATCTGCTTTTTGATGTACGATAAATAGATCAATGCGATGAACTGCACGAATAATTTTCCTTCAAGCGAACTTTCTGATGAAACGGCTGTGCGCCGTAAATTCAGCCGCTCTTTAAGATTTCCAAAGGCTTTCTCAACGATGTCTTTGTTACGGTACAAATCTAAAGCGGCGATGGGATCCTTGATTTCATTGCTGATGAGGGCTCCCGGAAACTAGTTCTGCTTCGAGCCGATCAAGAAGCGCATTGAAACGGTTCTCGTGCTCCAGTGCTTTTTCACCGCTAAAATAAAGATGCAGGTACATCCGCCGTTTCCCTTCAATCACATCGCCTTTGTACGGGCGTTTCTGTGAATACTCCCAGTCTATCGTTGCAGTATGGCTGTAAAGTTGGTAGCTGGCATTGTAATTAGCGCGTGTGCGGATGTTATCTCGAACCTTGTTCAGTTCTTCCTGCACGTATTTCAGGGATACTTTTGTGGCCATCAAAAATTTCAAATGATTTTGGTACAAGGCATCGATATTTTCCTTGCTGTAAAACCCTCGGTCCATTACGAGTTTGACCTTGCTAAAACCAAGATTGCCTAGATC